>USCK01000061.1 GCA_900553205.1 uncultured bacterium
CATTGAAGGTTTGTTTACGTGAGGTACAAGCAACATGTGTTTTTGAGGACGAATACTTGTTTCATAATCATTTATTTTTACAATTCTCGGAATATCTTTTGCAACAAGAGCCCCAGCTACTGTTGTTGTAGTTTTTTCTGTTGTTAACTTTATTGTTAGCAAACCTGCAAAATTACATTTAACCTTTGAACGTGTTGAAATTATATCAATTCCTCGTTTTTTTGCTAAAACAGGAGCGTTTACATAATTAACACCTTCAAGTAATGATGACAATGCACCTTTTAAAACTGCAACTTCTAACGGCTGAATATCTAATTCTGCCAAATCACCTTGAGCTGTAATTTCTATTGTTTTTATCATTCCGTCAGCAATCTGCATTGCCAGTTCACCTGAATTTTCTGCAATTTGCATATAATCCTTGACTGGCTCTAGTTTATCAGGTCTTAAAGATGGAATATTAACTGCAGAAGTTGCAGAGCCGCCTGACAATACTTCTTTTATTTGTTCGGCAACATCAATAGCAACATTCATCTGAGCCTCTGTTGTACTTGCTCCTAAATGTGGAGTTAGAACAATGTTTCCTGTACATTCTACAAGAGGACAATTTTCTATATGAGGTTCATTTTCATAAACATCTATAGCTGCAGCAGCTACTTGTCCACTCTCAATAGCATCTTTTAAATCTTGCTCATTTATGATTCCACCTCTTGCACAATTAACAAGTCTTACACCTTTTTTCATTTTTGCAATAGTATCTTTGTTAATCATGTTAATAGTATCTTTTGTTTTTGGAACATGAACGGTGATAAAATCACACTTACCCCAGAAATCATCAAGAGAAGCAACATACTCACCACCCATTTTTTCAACTACTTCTTTAGAAGTGAATGGGTCAAATACAACTATTTTCATACCTAAAGCTAAAGCAACTTGTGCAACATGTGAGCCTATTTTCCCTAGTCCAATAATACCAAGAGTTTTGGAATACAATTCAGTACCAGTAAACTTTGCTCTGTCCCATTTACCTTGTTTTGTAGAAGTTGCTGCTGGTGCTATATTACGAGCCATAGCAAGCATAAGGGCAACTGTATGCTCTGCAGCTGCCATAGTATTACCATCTGGTGAATTTACAACAATAATACCTTTTTGAGTTGCTGAATCTAAATCTATATTATCAACACCAACACCAGCTCTACCTATTATTTTTAAATTTTTTGCAGCTTCAATAATTCTAGGAGTAACTTTTGTCTGACTCCTAACCATTAAAGCATCATATTGTCCGATTTTTTCTACCAACTCATCTTCTGACATTGTTGGCAAAAAATCTACATCTGCAACAGAAGATATAATATTTCCTGCTGATTCATTTATTTTATCTGTAACTAAAACTTTCATTAAAACTCCTTTATTTTAAGGCTTCAATAAGTGTTTTCACACCATTACCTAATTCAAACTTATGACCTAATTTGTATAATGTAGCCTCTAAAGCTCCTATAGCAGCAATCAAATCTCTATCACATACAAAACCTAATGTTCCCATTCTAAAGATTTTATCTTTTAATTTTGCTTGCCCGTTAGCAACTACAATATCAAAATCATTCTTCATTGTACTTCTAATATCTGGAACTGATATACCTTCAGGTGGCAATATAGATGTAATCGAATGACTTGCATCATTATCATCTTTTACCAACAACTCAAGATTAATAGCTCTCAAGGCGTTTCTTAATGCCATACAATGACGTTTATGACGAGCATTCATATTCTCTATGCCTTCTTCTTTTATCATTTTTAAAGCAGTATTAAGTCCAACAATCAGATTTACAGCAGGTGTAAATGGTGTTGTATCACCTTCTACAGCTTTTTTATGAGCAGCCCAATCAAAATAAAAACTAGGGTGCTTACATTGTTCATAAACCTTCCAAGCTCTTTCATTTGCAACTAAAAAAGCAAGTCCTGGAGGTATCATAAACCCTTTTTGAGAACCTGAAACAAGAACATCAATTCCCCATTCATCAGGTTTTACCGGCATTGCACAAACAGATGTAACACCATCAACAACTGAAATTGCTCCGTGTTCTCTTATTATTGAACAAAGAGTTTTTACATCATTAGCTGCCCCTGTTGAAGTTTCACTATGAGTAAGTGTAACTATTTTAATTTCTTTATTTGTATCTTCTGCTAATCTCTTTTTCAAAACTTCAGGGTCAATAACCTGTCCTGCTTCAACTTCTATTTTTTCGACATCAGCACCTCTTGATTCTGCAATTTTTGCCCAACGGTTGCCAAAATTGCCAAGAGATAGACAAAGAACTTTGTCCCCTTCATTAATTAAATTTTCAAGAGCAGCGCACATTGCACCAGTACCACTTGAAGTAAACATAAATACATCATTCTTTGTTTGAAAAACATATTTAAGGTTTTCATATACTTCTTTCAATATGGAGGAGAATTCGGACGAACGATGACCTATTGGGTGTTTTGCAATTTCTAACATTACTGATTCAGGTACTGGAGTAGGTCCAGGAATCATTAAAAAAGTTTTGTCTTTCATTTTATAGCTCCTCCTATTATATACTTCTCTATTGTGCCACAATTTTTATTTTTAGGATAGTTATTAAGAAGTTTTAAGCTTAAAGTTGTCAATACGCAACTTTAAAGATTTTGAAAACTTTATACTTATAGGTATATTATTAGGTAAGATTTATGGCAACAGAAATAAATAAATTCTCTCAATTATCACATAGTACAGGATTACAAACTGGACAAAATAAACCTATACAATCTTCTAAAAAAGTAGCACCTGAACAAAACGAAGAAACAAATAAAGCTATAAAATACATGATAGGAGCAACTGCTATTGCTTCAATAATTGCTTTTGGAGTTCTAAGCAAAAAAGGTAAATTAGGAGAAAATGTTAAAAATGCGTTATGGGGAACATCAAAACCTAATACGGTTAAGCCAAATGTATCTTCAACTATTAATGATATACTAACTCCTGACCAAAAAGCAAAATCAACACTTGCAAATTTATATCAAAAGGTTATAGATAATGCAAATAAATCTGGTAATAATAGACGTGCTGGGATATTTGAACAATGTAAAAACAATATAGATACTCTTGATACTAAAACCATTTACGGGAATTTGCTCGATGCCTTATACAAAGATTTGCGACTAGGAGAATATTCAACTTCTAATTTAATAACAAAAGATATTGATAAAATAACTGCTCAAAGTTCTTCTTTGATAAAAGTAAAAAATGCACATGGCTGGCATTATAGAATCCCTAAAACTCATCAAAATAACAAAGCCATAGATAGAGTTTCTGTAAATGCTTTAGCTGATGAAAATTTAATAAAAGAACTTGATGATTTATTTAGCTCAGGAAAAGTAAAAGGATATTACAAAACTCCAGACCAAGCTTTGAATTGGCTAGAGAGACACGATCCAATTACAATATATTTAGATGAAGCTGCTAATAAAAACACTTTAGACGCAATAAAATCCGTTTGTCAAAAATATATCCGTTCAACAGATGATGTATTGTTAGGTGATAAATTTGCACCCGGTATGGCTCTTCAAAAATCTCCAACAACAAAAGACATAGAAGATTTATTATCTCAAGCTCAAACTGTTGACCATCAACTTGAAAATGTTTTAAGAAAACAATTTACAGAAATTTCAACAGGGAATTTAAAAACATCTGCAGGTTACATTGAAGCTACTAAAAAGCTTTTAGAATTAATCAAATAAATTTTATATCTAATCTATTTCAATTTCTGCTAGATTTTTAACAACATAAGGCGATGTTTCAAGTAAATCCTTAGCCTCAATTTGCCCTGTAGCAACAAGGATTGTTTTTTCTATTCCTGCATTTTTCCCAGCTAAATAATCCATCGGAGCATCACCCACCATAATTGTAGTTTTAGGATTAGCTTTTAGTATTTCTAAAGCCATTTTCGCAGGAACTCCACTTTCTTTATGTTCAGGTGTTGACTCTCGTCCAATTACAACTTCAAATAAATCTAACCAATCAAAATGTTCAAGTGTCATCATTGTAGATTCTTTAGAATCTGAGGTTACGATTCCACATTTTATACCTAAAGAATGAACTTTTTTAATAAAATCAATTGCATTATCAATAGGCTTTGTATATTTTTGCATATCTGCATAAAATATCTTGTTTACTTTATCGAAAATTTCTTCAATTTCTTTATGATTTGTCGTAATCCCACAATCTTGCAAATTTTGACAAAAAATATCTATAATTTTAGGACGTGAATAAAGGGCTGTAATTCCATCACTTAGCATTTTTCCTGTTGCTACATTATAACCTAAAAACAAACAAAGTTTTGAAAACATATCTTTATTCATATCAAAATGATTTATAATGTTTTCGGCTCTAAGTTCTGTCATTTTGCCCCAAAAATAATGTAAATCAATAAATGTTCCATCTTTATCAAATAATATTGTTTCTATATTATTTATTATCCAATTGTTTGTCTTTAAACTAATCACGCATATTCTCCAATGACACATCTATAAGATTTTTGGCGATTTTTACGGCTTCTGCCATTGATTTTTCATTTGTTAAAATATCATCTTGAACAAGATAATCTTTAATTATTTTTCTAGCATAAGACCCTACGGCAAGACAGTTTGGACGAACTCCACACATTTTAGCAAGTTCTGTTGATTTTGTATTAGTTCCTCCTGACATCATTATATATGCTGGCATTTTCGCATTTTGGAATAATTGAGCAGTCGCAACTGATTGAAGCGTTGTACCAAACTCATCATTACTTCCACTCATTGCAATACCGTCAGCCTGTATTATTGTTGTATAAGGCTTTCTTTTTGACAACATTCTCTCAACTCGTTGTTTTAGTTTTACATCACCTAATGCTGAACGGTCGATTGAAATACACAACATACCATCGAAATAATCCATTATTTGTTGCCATTTTTTATCAACATCAGCTTCATCTTCTGTAATTGCGTGGAATTCAATACAATCAAGACCTTTTACAACAAGTTCAGGAAGAATTTCATTGTAATCTTGTAATTGAGTAACCATTTCTATAGCTTTATTTGGACATTGTTTCGCACACTGTGTACAACCTAAGCATCTTTCTTTTTTTACGCTATAAGCTTCACCTTCTATAATTGCATCGTGTGGACAAACAGATTTACAAACACCACATTTTACACATTTCTCAGAATCTATAATAGCTTTTGTAATATGTGGGTCACCATCTATACCTACACTTACACATAAATATCTGTCTTTTTCTATTCCTGCATTTTTTAAGCCTCGTTTTGCAGCGTCAACGATTTCCGGCTTTGCACAAACATCAAAGAACATACAACCAGCCTTTGAGTAAATAGTAACAAGCCTTTCTACTTCTATAGCATCTTCATTACCTGCACCACATACTAGCTTGAAACATTGTTTTTTATCTAATAAATCTTTTAACATAAATTGAACCCTTAAATTATATTTACGAATAATTTATACTACGACAGGATTAAGAATTCAATATTATATTAATTATTTTCTTCCTGTTTTATTTATAGAAACAACATCATGAACTCGCATTGCAAAATATGGAACTTTTTGACCTTTTTCAATCAAGAATATAACAAAGTTATCATTGAAAGAAAAACTTCTACCTCGAATTGGTTCAAGACAAGTACATCTTACCATCGCAGCAGCCTCGCTTTTTAGTTTAATACCTTCGTTATTCATTTTGAAATCTATGGTTTCTATTGTTTTATCTATTCTAAAATTAGTATTTGCAATATTATGACCTTCTAATTCTCCAAAATTTGTAACTTTGTACAAGTTTATATTTGGAATCATTAATGTGTCATCTTTTACGAAATTTTTATTACCTTTGTAATTTTTTTCTTTTTGGTTAATATCAGCAAAAGATTTAGCAAAAGTTTCATTATTGTTTGTTCTATACAAAAGAACTTCATCTTTACCTTTGGTATAAAGTTTTACTGCAAAATCTTTATCATTGTTATAGAACATTACATGAACATTTTTATATAATTTTGAATTACTATTATCTTTTATACCAAAATATTGAACAGGTTTTCTATTTTTACCAAAATAACCTTGAGGAAGTTTATCAAATGCACTTAGAAATTGAAAATCTTTTTTTAACATTGCATAAACAAAAAGTTTATTAGGTTGATATGAAAAATCGAACATATCTAAGATGTCACTTTTTTCATGGAATTTCTTTTTTATACCTTTTTCTATTTCTTTTTTTAATTTTGGAGATACTATTCCAGACTTAGTATAATATGCAGAAATATCTATGTTGTTTTTGGTAAACTCTTTTTTGTTCAAATCAGTTGCCATTTTAGAATGAAAACCTACAAATTTGATTGGAGCTTTTACGATATTCTCTAAGATTTCATTCCATACAATTTGAAAAGTTCCAACCCATATACGATTTTCTGTAACAGATTGAGTAGTCATTGTTGGCAATACTTCAATCGATTCATCTGTAGCATACGACCTTAGAGGAATTAAAGATAAACCTATTGCAAAAACAAATAAAACTGCTATGATTTTCTTCATAAATATTTCTCCTTATTTCGTTGCAAATATATTATATAATAATTTGAAATTTTATGCTTAAATTTATTTAATGGATAAATTTTTTATTACAATTGCAAACTTCCCAATAGGAGAACTTACACTTTGTTCTAATAAAACTGCTCTTGTCGGGATATGGTTTGAGAAGCAAAAATATTTCGGTGCAAATTTGCTAAAAGATGCGATTCAAAATGATAGCTTAGAAATATTTAAAGAAACAAAACTATGGTTAAAAGATTATTTTAGAGGAGTTAAAGTCCAACCAAAGGATTTGCCTTTAGCACCTATCGGAAATGAATTCCGACAAGCAGTTTGGCAGAAATTATGCAAAATACCTTATGGTGAAACAACGACTTATGGAGCTATAGCAAAAGAAATCGCAAGCCAAAGAGGTTTATCGAGAATGTCTGCTCAGGCTATTGGTGGAGCTATAGGACATAATCCGATATCTATAATCATTCCTTGCCATAGAGTAGTTGGTAAAAACGGGAATATAACAGGCTACGCAAGTGGTATTGAGAGAAAGAAGATGTTATTAGAAATAGAATCTTGTAACCTATGATTATTCGTGTATAATGTTTACAATATAAGTTGTTCGACTTCTTTAACTTCATCAAAACAATCTTTTTGCACCTTACTAATTTCAATACTATCATTTAAGCATTCAATAAAGGTATTAAAGTCATCATTTTTTAGGCTTGATATTTTATTTATAGTTTCCCAATCAATTTCATCATTGTATTTTGCAGGATATACAATATCAGTATTATTAGGATTTTTTATGTCTAATTTTATAATCCCTATACCATAAGAATTAGTTAATCGTTTAAGTTCGTATTTAAATTCTTCAGAAGTGTCCATTGTCGATGTTACCAAATAGCCTTCATTTGCCCAAGTAGAATTAGATACAGCTTGGAAGAAACATTCTCTTAAGTTGGAGAAATTTAATTCTCTTTTTAACTCAAAAGAATAAAGTTTTACCGGAGAAGCACTTAAATTCTTATTTAATTTATATACTTGCTCGTTCCAAGTCTCAAATGGGAAATAACACCCGACAATATCTGGATGTAACCATTCTCCGTAGTCTTTTTTGTTTGACTTTGTATGATTTATTGTCTTTGCGTGTATGTTCAAGTAATTATACAAATAATAAACTAATATGGGATGTAAATCTTTTTCTAAATAATTAAATTTACATTCTTTTGTTTCTTTCTTATATTGAATTTCTATAATTTTATGTACATTTACATTATTAACATATTCTTTTTTTATAAAACGAATAGGTCTAGCACCAATTCTTTCAAAATATAATTTAGATTTTGGATTAGCATATAACTGAGCACCTAGAGTTGCTTCTGGAGTTTTACCACTAGAAGTTAATTCTTGTGTATAACCTTGTTTCTGACTGTATTCCCAAATTTCATTTGCAGACATTGGTTCTTTTGTTTCTTCTAAAACTTTTAATGCTAACTTTAAAAATTGATTCTTCTCCATGTGCAGTCCTTTGTGTATATTAGGCTTAATATTTCAAAAAAATAAAAAACGGAGAAGGCGGGATTCGAACCCGCGGTGAAGTTTCCCCCACACAAACGTTCCAGGTTTGCACCTTAAACCACTCGGACACCTCTCCTTGATATTCTTTTTATTTATAATAAACTAACAAATTTATTTTGTAAACAAGCACGAGAACGCACGATTCAGTATTTGAATCGTGCGACTTATAATTTGTAAAAAAGCGTGATAGTCAGATTTCCTTTTGTGATAGTCGAATGTCTGTACCATATAGGTGGGCGCTAATTTGTTGCTAACTCTCCTCTATAGAATTTCATTAGGTTTTGAAGTCTTAATTTCTTTTCTTCAAGTTTTTCAAAACCATTTTTTATTTCCTCAAGTTCTGCAAGCAGAGTTGCTACATCTTTTCTTTGTTGAATCTGTTTTACCTCCTCTTTTTCTGTCTTTGTATCTACTTCCACCCAATCAGCAGGAAAACAACCGTTAAAAAACTCTTTTTTACTCATTTTTCTAAACTCCTTCAATTAACCCTGCAACTAAATCAAGGCAATCGTAGTGACCATACTTGAATGTATATGCTTGTTTTGCATATTCACTATTTTTTTGTTCGATGCTTTTGTATGCCTCAGAGTTAAAATCAAACCCTGTCATTTCTGAATACTCAATCATCATTTCGTCAATGTCAAAATACTTATCCATAATCTAAATCCTCTAACCAACTCCTAACGCATATTCTTTCTTACGGCACATTCTCGATAAAACTTTAATAAATCTTGTAAAATGTTAAATTTTTGTTACAATAGAAATTGAAGTATAATATAATTAAGGATTTTCAGTATTATGCAAAAAAAAATTATTATAGGTTCTGACCACGGAGGGTTCAATCTTAAACAAAAAATTATTGAACATCTTAAATCAAACGGATATGAAATAGACAATGTTGGGTGTTTCTCTGAAGAATCTTGTGACTATCCTGTCATAGCAAAACAAGTTTGCGAAAAAGTTATTTCAGAAAATACACTTGGTATTTTAGTTTGTGGTACCGGACTTGGCATGTCTATTTATGCAAATAAAGTTAAAGGTATAAGAGCCTCTCATTGTACAGATACCTTCTCAGCAAGATTAACCAGACAACACAACGATTCAAATATCTTGTGTTTAGGCGAAAGAATAACAGGTTCTGGACTAGCCCTTGATATAGTTGATGAATGGCTAAATGCTTCTTTTGAAGGTGGACGTCATCAAAGACGAGTGGATATGATTAATGAATTAGATATGGAGAAAAATTAATGGAAGATGTATCATCACTAAAACTAGCTTGTGTAATAGCAAGAATACTTGATGAAAAACTCGGTAAAAATATTACAATCCTAAATATCAGCCATGTATCTTCTTTTGCAGATTATTTTGTAATTGTATCGGGAGATGTATCAACTCAAGTTAAAGCACTTACAAACGCAGTAAAATTAAGAATAAAAGACTATTTTTCATTATTACCATATAGAGCAGAACAAGATATAAAAAACAGATGGAATCTTCTGGATTATGGTGCAGTTGTTGTTCATATCTTACAAAAAGATGAACGAGAAAACTATGCTATAGAAAAGTTTTGGAATCATGCATTCTCTGTTTCAGAAGAAGAATGGCTAAAAGAATCTGAAGAATATTCAGAATATATTAACAAATAATAAGAACTTTACGAAAATAGGATAATACGGTAGAATTTAACTATGAACGAACAAGAAATTAAACAAGCAATACAAAAAACTGTTATAGCTTTGGCAAAAGACCCAAAGAATCCGGATCATTATCATGAACTTGCTAAATATTATGCAATGTCAGAAGAATATGAAAAAGTTATATCTATCTATGATAGC
>USCK01000062.1 GCA_900553205.1 uncultured bacterium
ATGGAGCAGTCTGGTAGCTCGTCGGGCTCATAACCCGAAGGTCGTTGGTTCAAATCCAGCTCCCGCAACCATTTATTTTAAAGGGTTTTAGCTAGTTGCTAAAACCCTTTTTAGTTGATAATTTGCCAAAAATCAGTTTTTGCTATATAAAATTAATAAAAGGTGAAATATGAAATCAGTAAAAGAACAAGTTACAGAATCAAAATTATTAGAGCGTTTAAAAAAATATCCACAATGTTTGGAATTGGCTAAATATCTTGTTAATGATGCAGAATTACAAGAATTACAAGAATATGCAAACAATGTTTCTATCAAACGATTAGGATACAACGACCATGGCCCCGTTCACATGCGTCAGGTAGTTGGTAATGCTATAAAGATGTTAAAAATTCTTCATGAATCAGGGATAAAAACTTCTCTTGAAGAAGAAGAAGTTGGAACTTTTGAAGACAGTATGTCTGCAGTAATAATTGCAGGTTTAATGCACGATTTAGGTATGTCTATAGGGCGTCAGGGACATGAAGACATGTCTGTAATTCTTGCTCAACCCTTGATAGAAAGAACTTTACAACATTTCTTTGCTGATGATTTGCATAAAAGAGTTGTTATAAGAGCCATGGCAACAGAAGCCATTGTGGGGCATATGTCTTCACATAAAATTAATTCAATAGAGGCTGGTATTATTCTAATTGCTGATGGTTGTGATATGACAAAAGGTAGAGCAAGAATTCCTCTATCTATAAATAAAACACCAAAAGTCGGTGATATTCATAAGTATTCAGCAAATGCAATTAATCGTATCGGAATTCACCATGGAGAAAGAAGACCGATAAGAATAGATATAGAAATGTCAGGAGATGTTGGATTTTTCCAAATTGAAGAAGTTCTTTTGACAAAAATTGATGCCAGTCCTGCAAAACAATTTGTAGAATTGTATGCCGGAGTCGCAGGTCAACAGCCAAAATGTTACTTATAGCGATTATCTGATTAGATTAAATCTCTTGTGAGCATCTGCTTGAGAGTCTATTTTGTTTTGTGCATCTTGGACAACATTGGTAATTTGTTCGTTGCTATGTTTTATATCTTCATCGTTATCAGCGCTAAAGTATTGTGTTTTGTAATCTGAAAGTGCTCCTCTAAGAATATTCATTTGTTCTTCTTCAGAAAGCCCATCTAGACTACTTAAGTTTAACATTTGAAGAAATTCTTTTAATGATATAGATGTGTCGCCATCTGTATTACCGGCAACCTTTGCTCTTTTTTTGTATTTGGTTGTAATCTCATTAACAAGTTTTTGAGCATTTTCTACTTGTTTATCAAATTCTTCTTGAGCATCTGAGCTATTTCTAGGAATTCTTTCCCTAGAACCTGCAATTAATGCTTTTAATACAGTCAAATCGTGTTGATATTTGGAGAGTTCTGTAAAATTAACTCTGTCCAGAAGTTCTTTATCAGTGATAAATCTTATCTGCATTTCCATTCTGATTTTATCATCTTCAGTTATTGTTTTATCCTTATATTTTGCAGCGAGTTTATCAATCATAAGTTGGGTAGATTTAACTTGTTTGTTCAAAAGAACTTTGTTTTCAGGATCTATTCCGTTTAACTTGCTTGCAACTAAAATATCTATTGATTCTTTTTGACTAGGTGTTAGGCCTTTTGTAGAATCAAAATTTATCATTGCTGTAGGAGTTTCTTCGTAATTTACATCTTCGTTATTTGTCATTTCTGTTTCAGGGGTTGTATTATAAATTTGCGAAATTTTTGAATTACTGTCTGCCATAAAAGGAACTGTAGCAAGAGAAGCAAGTGCTATTAAAGAACCTATTAACATATCTCTTGTTTTATGTTTCTTTTGTGGAGTGTCAAAACCTGCGATAGAATTATCGGGTGTTACATCTTTTTTTGAGTTATCTACGCTCATATAATTTTGGTAATATTCGGGTGAAGGTATTGAATAATTAGTTAATGGGGCATATGACATAATTTTTTCCTTTCTGTTATGCCTTCCAAAGAAATATGAAGATTCAAAATTGACTATTTTTTTGAATTTCGTTACAAATCTTTACATAATTATCAAGATAATTATATCTGTACATATTTTTATATTTCCTGTAAACTAGATAAAGAGAGTGTTAGAGAGGCAAATGTTTATGAGTACAAATCAATTATTAAAACCTGTAACTTTAAAAAGAGGACAAAATTTAGAAATTGGTGGCTGTGATACTGTTGATTTGGCTCGAAAGTACGGTACTCCGTTATATGTTTTGGATGAACAAACTATAAGAAGTATTTGTAAGGATTATAAAAAAGCATTTTCAAAATATGAAAAAGTTAATATGATGTATGCTTCAAAGGCTTTGTGTAATTCTGCTGTATCAAAGATAATTGCAAGCGAAGGTTTTGGCTTTGATGTAGTTTCAGGTGGTGAAATCTATACCGTATATAAAGCAGGTATTGATATGTCAAAAGTTTTGTTCAACGGGAATAACAAAACTCCAGAAGAAATAGAACTTGCAATAAAATATGGCGTGGGTAGATTTTCCATTGATAATTTTCACGAGGTAGAGTTGATTTCAGAAATCTCTAAAAAATATAACAGAACAGTAGATGCCTTGTTGAGAATTACTCCAGGGATAGAATGTCATACTCACAAATATATACAAACAGGTCAGTTAGATTGCAAATTTGGTTTTGACTTGAGTCAAATTGATTCAATCATAGAACATATTTTGAATGTTGATAAAACGATTCGCATCAGAGGACTTCACGCACATATCGGTTCACAGATATTTGAGCCTAAATGTTATTATGATGAAGTTGAAGTTTTAGCAAAAGAAGTTGCAAGAATTGATAAAAAATTCGGTATAAAACTTGATGAAATAAATATCGGTGGCGGCTTAGGTGTCAAATATGTAGAAAGTGATAATCCACCTTCTGTTCAAGAAATTGCAGATGTTATAGTTAATTCATTGAATGAAAATATCAAAAAATATGATATCGGCAATCCAACAATATATCTTGAACCGGGGAGAAGTATAATCTCAACTGCAGGCGTTACTCTTTATACTGTCGGAAGTTCAAAACAAGTTCCTAATATGACAAAATATGTTTCAGTTGACGGAGGCATGGCAGATAATCCACGTCCGAGCATGTATGAGGCTGAATACTTGGCTGAGGTTGCAAACAAAGGAGCAGAGGGTGATTTAGAAAAAGTTACAATAGCAGGCAAATTCTGTGAATCAGGAGATATTTTGATAAACGGAATAGAACTTCCAAAACTTGAAGCCGGAGATGTGCTATGTGTGTACAATACAGGGGCATATAACTATTCTATGGCAAGTAATTATAACAGAGCCGTAAAACCTGCAATGGTACTTGTAAATAATTCCCAATCTGATATTATTGTATATAGAGAGACATTAGAAGATTTGGTGTCGCATGATGTAATTCCTGACAGGTTGGTATAATGATAGAAAAAATCTTTATTCCTATACAAAATCAGATAGCAAACTTACATTTTTCACTTGACTGGGTGAATATTGTGGAACTCGCTATTATTGCAGGTATTGTTTTGACCTTTTATAAACGGTTTATTCAACATACACCTGCTGAAAAACTTGTTCGAGGGATAATGTTTCTTGTATTCACTTGGATATTTGCAGAAGTGTTGAATATCTTAAACCTAAATATCTTGGGTATGTTTTTAAAATCGTTGGTAACTCTTATTTCTTTGAGTTTAATTGTTATATTCCAACCTGAACTAAGACGTTTCTTGGGGTATTTGGGACAACCGGGATATATCAGCAAAACATTGTTCGGCATGCGAAATCATCAATCAGCACAAGATGATAATATTGATGTTATTAAAGAAATTGTAGAGGCTGTAAAATATTTAACCAAAACTAAAACAGGTGCATTGATTGTATTCCAAAACGAATACAGCCCATCGGCATATTCTGATGTCGGCACAAAACTAAATGCTGATGTATCAACAGAACTGATTTTGACAATTTTTCATACAAATACACCGTTGCATGATGGTGCAGTTGTTATAAAAAATAATAAAATTCTTTCTGCAGGAGTTTTATTACCGTTAACAGAGGATCCAAAATTGAGTTGGAAATACGGAACAAGACACAGAGCAGCTATAGGCTTGTCAGAAGGTAGTGACTGTGCTTGTTTAGTTGTTTCAGAAGAAACAGGTGATGTTTCTTTATGTATGGACGGTACTTTGAAGAAATACGAAGATTTGACGACCTTCAAAAGTGATTTGGAATCTATTTTGGGTGTTGAAAGTGGTGAAAAATCTTCTGCAAAAAATAACCTTTTTGATTTTAATAAATTGATTCATAACAATTCTGATAAGAAAAAAGAGGATAAAGTATAGTGGGTCTATTCAATAAAAAGCAGGAAGTTAAACAAAAATCAAAGAAAGAGCTTGCAAAAGAAGTTATTATACAACTGGTTTGGCTTACTATAGGAGCAATAATAGTTGCATTCGCACTTGAATCTTTTATGTTTCCTCACAAGATTTTTGACGGTGGTGTTATTGGTGTTTCAATGATGTTGAGTTATTTAACCCATACTCAACTCGGTCTTTTGATATTTTTAATTAACCTTCCGTTTTTGGTTCTTGCTTTCAGCAAGTTGGGTGTCAGGTTTGTATTACAGACCTTGTATGCAGTCTCTGTATTATCAATTTTTACTAATGTTTTTCATTGGGAAATCGCAACAAAAGATCCATTACTAGCACCTATATTTGGGGGAATTATTCTTGGTACAGGAGTCGGTCTTGTGTTGAAGAATAATGCATCTTTAGACGGTACAGAGATAATGTCTATCAGACTTTCTCAAAAGTTTTCTTTTATGTCTGTCGGTCAGTTCTTAATGGGATTTAACTTGTTTATTTATATGGCAGCAGGTCTAATGTTTGGTTGGGATAAGGCAATGTATTCCATACTTACATATTTTATTGCATCAAAAACTATTGATATTGTAATGGAAGGCTTGAACAGCTCAAAATCAGTCAGAATCGTATCAGAAAAATATCGAGAAATCGGTAAGATGATAATAAAAGAGTTAGATGTAAGCGTTACATATATTCGTAGTAAGGGTGGATATTCTGGCTTGGATAATGTTTTGACCTTCTGCGTTGTATCAAGGTTAGAGCTTGCAAAATTAAAACAGTTAGTTAAAGATATTGACCCGAAGGCTTTTTTAGTTATTGAGAATGTTCATGAAGTAGAGGGTGTAAGGGTTAAAAAGAAATAATTACTGGACAAGATAAGGAAAATGGTATAAAATTTATATAAAAGGATATAAAGATATGGCAAAAAATAATGACACAATTCCAATAGAAGTATGTATTTTGACAGCTGACCACGATATCAAGGGTACTGTTCATGTTTCAAAATATACAAATACAAACAGAGAACTAACAGATTTGTTAAACGATAAAGAAAGACGTTTTCTTGCCGTAACAAATGCTGAAATTTATCCAAGAAATACAAAACAACCTCCAAGAAGATATAATTTTTTGGAAATTCACATGGATTATGTGTTAATGGTTCATCCATCTTCTCAAGCTGTGTTTAAAGAATCAGGCAAAACACAAGAAGATATTGCAAGATTTAGAGAATTAAGATTAAAATTGAACCAAACAAAACCTTTTTAAAAAAAATACAATAATTTTGAGAGAGAGATAGTAGGAAAATAGTAATGAAAAAAGCAATATTGATTGTTACTGTACTTTTTATAGCTGTAATATCAACAGCTTGTATAAATAACTTTGCAGTTCAAGAATTGAATAACAAAGCAAAAATATATTTAGAAAACGGTGATTATGATGCAGCTATTAACAGATTGCAGTCTAGTATAGATTTGGACAGTACTATATTTGAAACTCATTACAACTTGGGTGTTGCATATATAAAAAACAAACAATATAAAAAAGCTATAGAAGCATTGTCAAAGGCTCTTGAGCTAAACTCTGACTATGCAGATTCTTATTATTCTTTGGCTGTAGCTCAAGAGGCGTATGCTCAAGAATTGTTAGATGCAAATTCTGACACTCCTGCTGTAGCATCTGATGATACAGAGGTTGCAGAGGATACAAAAGCTGATGAAGATATCAAAAAAATGTCACCTGAACAAAGAAAATTGACAGCTGCAGAACTTTATACAAACGCAGTTGCATCTTATAAAAAATATTTGTCAAAATCAAAAGATGCAAAAGACACTGATGATATCAATAATCAAATAAAAAGTATCGAAGAAGAATTGTCAAAACTGGGAAATGAATAGTTCTATGTTATTCACATCTCCTGGTAATGTGATTTTTTCGGTTTGTGGATTTGATATTTATTATTATGGTGTATTAATGGGCTTGGCAATAGTTGTCGGGTTGTTTGTCGCTAATAAGTTTGCAGAAGTTTATTACGATTACAAAAATACGGTTCTTGATATTGCTCCGATTATTTTGTTAGGTGGAATATTAGGCGCAAGGTTGTATTTTTGCGTTCTTAATTCTTCTTATTACTTCCATAATGTGTTGGAAATACTTGATTTTAGAGGTGGTGGACTATCTATACATGGTGCGTTTTTAGGCGGAATTGTATCTTTATTTATCCTTGCTCGAAAGAATCGTTTGGATTTTGCTAAAATCTGTGATTCATTTATTTTTGCACTTCCTTTGGCTCAAGCGATAGGACGCTGGGGAAATTTCTTCAATTCAGAAGCCTTTGGACGACCTACGAACTTGTCTTGGGGTGTTTATATTCCTGTAGAGAACAGACCTGATAAATACCTTGATAATTCCTTCTTTCATCCGACATTTCTTTATGAATCTGTGCTGGATATTCTTATTTTTGGGATATTGATTTATCTATTAAAAACTAAAAAACTAAAAGCAGGGAATATGACGGCAATATATTTTATTTTGTATTCTGCTGTAAGAATACTTGTAGAGAGTGTGAGAATAGACTGCACAACCTTCTTGTTTGGCATTCCACTCCCGATATTAATATCTGTGGTCATAATAATATCAGGCAGTTTCTATTTGTTTAAGAATTCAAAAATATCAGAATAAGCTATTGTTTCTTGAGTTGAAGTGCTGAGATTTTTGATAGAAACTTGGTTGTTCTTGATTTCGTCTTCGCCGAGAATTACTGCAAAGTTGGCTACTTTTGAAGCTTTTTCAAGTTGTTTGGTGAACTTTTTGTTTGCCATATCAAAATCACAACTAATGTTGTGTTCTCTTAGTTTTGATACAAGTTTAATAGCTTCAAGCGTGCTGTTGGAAACAACATAAGCTGTCAATTTTTCTTCTTGTTTTTGTTCTAATAGTGAATATAATCTTTCCATACCCATAGCAAAGCCGACAGCAGGAGTATCTTGTCCTCCGAGGTTGCGAACGAGTGAATCGTATCTGCCACCACCACAAACAGCGTTTTGAGAACCCAAATTGTTCGATTTTATTTCAAAAACGGTTCTGTTGTAGTAGTCAAGACCTCTTACTAATAGTTTGTTTACATAATATTTAATACCAAGGGTGTCTAAGTATGATTTAAGATTAGTAAAATGCTCTGAACAATCTTGACAGATAAATTCTGACTGAATAACTTCTTGAATCTCAGGTTTTGCATAGATTTCTTTGCAAGACTCAACTTTGCAGTCCAGGAGTCTGAGAGGGTTCTTTTCAAATCTTGTTTGACAGTCCTCACATAAATCAGATAAATATGGTCTGATAACATCTTTTAGTTTGTTCTTAAATATTTCTCTACATTCAGGACAGCCGAGAGAATTGATTTCTACATCAAGGTCATTTAAACCTAAAGCATTTAAAAATCTGACTGCAATAGCGATAGCTTCTGCGTCAGCTGTTGCTTCTTTTATGCCGAACATTTCCATACCAACTTGGTGGAATTGTCTTTGCCGTCCTGCTTGAGGGCGTTCATATCGGAACATCGGTCCTTTGTACCAGAGTTTTACTGGTGCGCTTAACCTGTGCATACCATTTTCGATGAAGGAACGAACAACACCTGCAGTATTTTCGGGTCTAAGAGTTAAAGACCGTTCACTTTTTTCAAAAGTGTACATTTCTTTGTTTACTATATCAGTAGTATCACCAACACCTCTTGCAAAGAGTTCTGTTGCTTCAAATATTGGTGTTCTGATTTCTTTGTACCCTGCGTTAGAAAAAACTTCTAATGCTTTTTGTTCCATAAAATGCCATAGAGAAATTTCTGATGGCAATATATCCTTTGTTCCTTTTTGAACCTTAATAATATTTCCCATACCTTGATTATATTAAGAGCAATAAGTGATGTCAAATTGTGGTGAAGTTAATTTATTTAATCATTATTTAACTGTTCAATTATTTTTTGGAAAGTGAATAAGAGATAAGTTACTAAGTTATTAAGAAATAAACAAAAATATAAAATAAAAATCTTTTATTCACTTATTAACCTATTCACTTAGTCACTTTTCCATAAAGTCATTGCGAGCCTCGTAGAGGCGTGGCAATCCATACCGTCATTCAGAGGGTACGAAGTACCCGAGGAATCTTATACACTTCTCGAAAGAGATCTTTCGCTTACGCTCAAGATGACGCAGGGGCATTCTGGATTGCTTCACTTCGTTCTCAATAACTTGTTTCTTATTCACTTAGTAACTTAGTAACCTAGTAACTTCCAAAATAATAACCTCTTATTAGCTTTTTTGCTGTATAATTATTCTATAGCTTTATGAAAGGGATTTTAATTTGACTACAACAATAGCAGTTACAGGAAAAAGTGGAAGTGGAAAAACTACAATAGTAAAATCTTTTTTGAAAATAATTAATGAGTATTTCCCCGAAAAATCAGTTTTGGTTCTTGATAATGATTTGTCAGGCGAGTTTGGGCATAGCTACGGTTTGGATATTCGTGACACGATTTATGGTATCAGAAGTGGAAAACACGAATACAAAACAGGTATTCCTCAACATATGACAAAGCAAGAATATGTTGAATGGGCGATGGAAGATATTATTTATACCTTGAATGATAATACCGACATTTTGGTATCTTGGTTTATCGGTTCAAAAGATTGCAGATGTCCTATCACTTCTCAAATCAATGATGCTGTTTTGAGAGTAATAAAAAGATATGATTTCGTGATTTTTGATTGCGAATTTGATTTAAAATACCTGAACCAACTTGTAGATATAGATATCGACTTGACGGTAATAGTTGCCAATCCGACAGAGGATTCACTACATTTGGCAAAACGTATTGAAGAATTTTCTTCTAAATACGCTGCAGGTGGGCAAATGGGTGTTATATTGAACAAGGCTCATAATCAAGATATGAATGCAATTTTAGACCTCTTAAAGAAATATGATTTAGAGGTGCTTGGTTTGACTCCGTTTGATGAAAACCTTGTTAAACATTCAATCGAAAGAGATTCTATTCTTGTACAAAATGCAATCAAAGAGTTTTATTACAGATTAAATCTACCACAGGTGATGTCATGATATTAGATGGAAAAGCATTATCTCAAAAAATCTTAGAAGAAATAAAAAAAGAGGTTCCGAATTTGACAAAAAAACCTCATCTTGCTGTTATTCTTGTCGGAAATGACCCTGCAAGCAGAATTTATGTGAATAATAAAAAGAAAACAGCTTTGAACCTTGGTATCAAGTCAACAGTTATAGAACTTCCCGAAGATACGGTAGAAGAAGTTTTGTTGAATAAAATTGAAGAATTGAATAAAGATAAAGAAGTAACAGGAATTTTGGTTCAGATGCCATTGCCATCTCATATAGATAAAGATAAAGTAGTTTGTGCAATAGACCCTAAAAAAGATGTTGATTGCTTTACTCCTGAGAATGTCGGTAAATTGGCTTTGGGTATGAAACCATATTTTTATCCGGTAACACCTCAGGGTATTTTGATAATGCTAGATTATTATGGTTATCCAGTAGAAGGTAAACATGTGGTTGTGGTGGGGGGGT
>USCK01000063.1 GCA_900553205.1 uncultured bacterium
TCAGCAATAGGTTTTGGTGTTCTGATACCTGCAACAACATCTTCACCTTGTGCATTTGTTAAGTATTCACCGTAGAATTTGTTTTCACCTGTTGCAGGGTTTCTTGTGAAAGATACACCAGTTGCACAATCATCACCCATATTACCGAATACCATTGTTTGTACGTTTACAGCAGTACCGAAGTTATGATCAATTTTGTTCATATTTCTGTACGCAACAGCACGTGGAATATTCCAAGATCTGAATACAGCTTCAATAGCTTCTTGTAACTGAACGTAAGGATCTTGAGGGAATTCCTTACCAGTTACTTCTTTAATAACATTTTTATATATTGGAATTAATGATTTCCAACCATCAGCAGAAATTTCGGTATCAGACTTAACGCCTTCTCGTTCTTTAACTTTTTCAACTTCTGATTCAAAGTATTTTTGTCTATCCATTTCCCAAGCTACTGAACCAAACATAGTTAGGAAACGACGATATGAATCGTAGCAGAATCTAGGATTGTTTGTTAATTTAATCATAGCTTCTACTGTATCATCGTTTAAACCTAAGTTTAGGATTGTTTCCATCATACCAGGCATAGATACTCTGGCACCTGAACGAACAGATACTAACAAAGGATTTGTAGTATCGCCGAATTTTTTACCGGCTTGTTCTTCTACATCTTTCAATGCTTTTCTTACTTCGTCCATCAAACCTTCAGGCATTTTGTTGCCGTGGTTGATATATTCCATACAAGTTTCTGTTGTAATTGTAAGCCCCGGAGGAACTGGAAGTCCTAAATTAGTCATTTCTGCCAAGTTAGCACCCTTTCCACCCAAAAGGTTACGCATATCTGCATTTCCTTCTCTGAAAAGCCATACTCTTTTTTCTGCCATTAATTTTCTCCTTTTGAACATTAAAAAACTACCGAATCTATTGTATCATAAACATATTCAAATATTACAATATCAATAAATATTGCTTTTATGAATTATAAATGTTATATTCTAACCATGGAAAAATTAGATATTTCTTCTTTCAAAAACGCAATTAATAGTCTTAATTCAATACTAATCAGATATCAGAAAGACAATTATGATATTGATATCAGAGATGCTGTTATTCAAAGATTTGAATATACATACTCTTTGGCAATAAAAATGATGAACAGATATATTAATTTGTATTCTTCTGACACTATATCTGATATGACCTTTAATGAAATTATTCGAAAAGCAAATAAACTTGGGCTTCTAAAAAACGATTTAGAAAAATGGACAGAATATCGTCAAAAAAGAAATATGACATCACATACTTATGATGAAAGAATTGCAAATCAAGTTATTGAAATCATTCCAGAATTCAAACAAGATGCAGAATTTTTATACAATTCACTCGAAAGTAAATTATGATTGATTTAGAACAAAAATATATTGAGTTCATCAAAGAAACTGTTTCCTCAATGCTACATAATTATAAACTATATATTTTTGGCTCCAGAGTAAAAAATAGAGCTAAAAAATATTCTGATATAGATTTGGCTATTGATTCTCAAGAATTAACCCCACAGACCAAATCAAAACTTGAAGCTACTTTTGACAATTCTACATTACCATACGAAATTGATATTATTGACTTAAATAGCATTGATGATAAGTTTAAAAATTTAATAAAAGACGAACTTGTATTGTTATAATTAACATATCAAAAACGGGGCAAATGCCCCGTTTTTTTTTATTTTTTATTACCAACATTCTTATAAAGTTTTGTCCATTTATCAGAATATGTCGTATGCAAAAGTTCATGAGCGATATGCGAACCTGGTTTTTCTAAATGTTTTGCATACAATTCCTTAATCTCAGGATTTTCATGAGATTTTCGGAATTCTTCAGTTGCATCATCTTCATACAATCCTTCTGCACGTTTTTCACGAACAGATAAATCATCGCAGCTTTGTGGTTGACCACCACCATTTATACAGCCTCCAGGACAAGCCATTACCTCTAATAATTGATAATCAGCTTTACCCTCTTGAATTTCTTGCAAGCATTTTTCAGCCTCTCTTAAAGTATTAACTATCTTAACCTTAACTTTTGTACCCTTCAAATCAAGTTCAACAGTTTTTACTCTATGAGTACCTCTCATTGGTGAAATTACAACATTAGTTAATTCTTCACCTGTAACCATTTGATAAGCTGTTCTTGCAGCTGCTTCTGCAACACCACCGGAAACTCCAAAAATAGTTCCTGCACCTGTATATTTACCGAATGGAGAATCAGCCTCAACGCCTTCAATAGATTTGAAATCAACACCTGCAGACTTAATTAAACGGCCTAATTCTTGCGTTGTCAAAACATAATCTATTTCATAAGTACCATCTTCTCGCCTGAATTGTTTTCTTATAGCCTCAGCTTTTTTCGCAGTACAAGGCATAACAGAAACGCTTACTATATTTTCGTTTGTAATATCTTTATAATATTCAGGCACATATTTTTTTAT
Source organism: uncultured bacterium (assembly GCA_900553205.1). Taxonomy (GTDB): domain Bacteria; phylum Cyanobacteriota; class Vampirovibrionia; order Gastranaerophilales; family Gastranaerophilaceae; genus UMGS1585. The sequence goes on from USCK01000063.1 coordinate 2,485, forward strand.
AATCGCACCTAACATACCTTGTGGAGATTTACAAGAAGATAAATGTTCTAGCATTTCAGGGTGTTCTGTTTCTAAATATCTAACCCATGCAGGACAACAAGACGTGAATAATGGTAATTTACCACCATTAGAAAGTCTATCAATAAACTCGTTTGCTTCTTCCATAATAGTCAAATCAGCAGAAAAATTGGTATCAAACACCAAATCAAATCCAACAGCTTTTAAAGCTGCATTAAGTTTTTTCGTTGAATTGGCACCCGGTTCAAAACCAAACATTTCACCTATTGCTACCCTAACTGAAGGTGCAAACTGAACAACAACCTTCTTATTAGGATTCTCTAACTCTTTCCAAACTTCATCTACTTGAGATTTGATAGTCAAAGCACCAGTTGGACAAACAGCAACACATTGTCCACAATAGACACATTCGCTTGTTGCAAGCATTCTACCAGCCATTGGTTGAACAACTGTATTTGCACCACGATTTGCAAACCCTAAAACTTGCAAACCTTGATACTGATCACATGCTCTAACACAAGCTCCACATAAAATACATTTATTCAAATCTCTTACTATTGAAGGACTCGACTCATCAAGAGGTCTTAACTCTTTTTTCTGAACATATTTTGAAACATCTTTTATTCCATATTCTTCAGAATACTTTTGAAGTTCGCAACTACCTGATTTGTTACAAGTCGTACATTCTCTATCATGATTTGCAAGCAAAAGTTCAAGAACAGTTTTTCTAATTCTTCTAACCCTTGCAGTATTTGTATGAATAACAAGCCCGTCTTGTGGTGGCATCGTACAAGAAGATTGAACTCCTCGTCCTTCAACCTCTACAACGCACATTCTACAAGCCCCAAAAGTATCTTTCAAATCAGGACGATAACAGAATGTCGGAACATTAAATCCGTTTTTACGAATAACTTCTAATATATTTGCTTCATTGGTAAATTCACACTCTTTACCATTTATAATCATTTTACCCATTATATTTATTCCTCATACTCTAAGATTGTTCTATAGCCTTGAATGGACAGCCTGAAACACAAGCTCCACATTTTATACATTTTGATTGGTCTATTTTGTATGGCGATTTTAGTTCACCATGTATAGCCTCTGCAGGACAATTTCTCGCACATTTAGAACAACCTCTACATAAATCAGGGTTGATTGTATAAGTCTTAAGTGCAGTACAAACTCCAGCAGGACATTTCTTATCCTTAATATGAGAAATATATTCATCTCTAAAATATTTTAAAGTCGAAAGTACAGGATTTGGTGCAGTTTTACCCAAGCCACATAACGAACCATCATTAACGGCATGAGCCAATTCCTCTAAGGTATCTAAATCCTCCATAGTACCATTACCCTTAACAATGCGTTCCAGTATTTTCAACATGTTTTTTGTACCCTCTCTACAAGGTACACATTTACCACAGCTTTCATGTTGAGTAAAATTCATGAAGAATCGAGCAACTTCCACAATACAAGTATCTTCAGCCATTACAACCAAACCACCTGAACCTACCATTGCTCCAACACTTCTCAAGCTATCATAATCCATCGGCAAATCTAAATGTTCTTCGGTCAAACAACCACCTGAAGGGCCACCAATTTGCGCAGCTTTGAATTTTTTGCCACCTCTGATACCCCCACCGATATCAAAGATAATCTGTCTTAATGTTGTTCCCATTGGAACTTCAATAAGCCCTGTGTTATTAACTTCACCCGTCAAGGCAAAAGTCTTTGTACCTTTTGATTTTGCTGTACCCATTTGAGCAAACCAATCAGCACCTTTTCGCATAATTACAGGAACATTTGCCAATGTCTCAACATTATTAATCAATGTTGGACGGCCAAACAAACCTTTATTAGCTGGGAACGGTGGTTTTGGTCTAGGCATACCACGTTCACCTTCGATTGAAGCTATTAATGCAGTTTCTTCACCACAAACAAATGCACCTGCACCTTCTTTGATATGGATATCAAAATTAAAATCTGAACCCATTATATTTTTGCCTAAGTAACCAGCCTTTTCAGCTTGTTCAATAGCTATTTTTAATCGTTTAATTGCAAGAGGATATTCTGCCCTTACATAAATATATGCTTCATCAGCACCAACTGCAAATCCTGCAATAGCCATACCTTCAAGAAGTTTATGAGGGTCACCTTCCATAACACTTCTATCCATAAATGCCCCAGGGTCACCTTCATCACCATTACATACAACGTATGATTTTCCACCCTTGTTTGCCGCAGTAAACTTCCATTTCATTCCGGTAGAGAAACCTCCACCACCACGACCTCTAAGTCCTGATTTTTCAATTTCTTCAATAACTTTATCAGGATTATTCTCTTTCAAAATATTAAATAAAGCTTCATACGCATGAACAGAAATTGCCTCGTCTAAACACTCTGCATTAATATGCCCACAATTCTCAAGAGCAGTTCTTACCTGTTTCGCATAAAAATTTATATCTTCACTTTTATGCACATGTTCATTTGTTAACGGGTCAACATACAAAAGTCTTTCAACAGGTTTTCCACCAACGATATGCGAATTATAAATTTCTTCTACATCTTCTTCTTTTACTTTTACATAAGCTGTATGTTTTTCAGGGATTATAACTAACACACCCTGTTCACAAAAGCCATGACAACCTGTCGGAACTATTGTCATTTTATCGTAATCAGTTAACGCAGATACATTTACTCCCAACTCCTTAAATTTTTCAATAACTTTAAGTGAGCCATTTGCAATACAACCTGTACCTGTACAAACAAGAACTCTCAAGCCTTGAGCTACAATTTCTTTTTTTACCCTTTCTTGTTCTTGATAAATATCTATTTTCAAATCTGTTGTCATTATGCAGCTTCCTCCTTGATGATTGTATCAATAATTATACCTATTGCATCTGATGTCATTTGTGGATAAACTTTGTCATTAATAACAACAACAGGAGCTAGACCACAAGCACCAAGACAACTTACGATTTCTAACGAGAACATACCATCTTCCGTTGTCATACTTTTTTCGCCAAGACGAAGTTTTGTTTTAACTGCATTCAACACACTCATTGAACCTCTAACGTGACAAGCAGTACCATCACAAACTTTTATTTTATATTTACCTTTTGGCTCTAACGAAAATTGAGCATAAAATGTCGCAACACCATATACTGTCGCAGGAGAAAGTCCTTCTATTTTCGTTCCAATAAATGTCATCGCATCTTCAGGTAGATAAGTAAATAATTCCTGTACTTGTTGTAAGATTGCAATCAAATTAGACTTCTTATATCCATAAGATGCCATAATCTCATCAATCTTCTCAAAACTAATCTTAGATTGATTTTCGGTCGTCATTAACGGCTCCTTTGCACTTAATATAATACTTTAATCGTTACATATTTCACGAAAACACCAAATATCGTGAAAATTTACACTTATTATACAATTTTTTTTAAGGAATTACAAGAATGTTTTTACAATACAAAAATAAAATCAAATTTATCAACTTTACCTTACTTTTTATAGCAAATTATTTTTTTATAAGCTTTTAAATAGTATGTTTATAAACCCGACAAAATCCTTGCTTACACCTATTCATACAATAAAGCGAATCAATCCGAGATTTACTTATCCTCAAAGTGGTATCAAATTTGATATTCCACGATTTCCTTCTGTTGATATGTGTGAAGCATTACAAATGAACACGATTGCAAAAAACAAAAGATACCAAGAGCTTTCCCATAAAATTCCACAGAAAGCGACAGACAAGGATTTGAACAGATTATTGTCAGATAACATTGAAGACAGTTATAACAGAGCTGTTTGGATAAACCCTAAAAACTCTAAGGGATATTATCTGCTCAAAGAAGATGAAACAAAAAATGGAAACATAAAACTCCGAATATTAAACGAAGAAGGTGCGTTTGTAAAAAATGCAACTATTCGACCTCAAAAAGTAATATTAACCGACTTATATATTGGTAAACCACATTGTACAGATATTAAAGGAATATCCTTATCACATACTGATATAATTGAGACCTTAGCACACCGATTTAATCCTTTTGCGAAATATCAATTTAAAGAGATTACATCAGATACGGATATTAAACACCTAAAAGATGAAATCACACCGAACACAACCTGCATATCAGCATCTTATGGTATTTTTACTAACACAAAACCTCACACGACATCAAGAGATTTCAGAGATGATTATATTAAAGATTTCACATCACAAAATCCAGAAGATGCAAAAGTGTTGAATATATTAAACGATTTGACCTCTAAAACAAGATTTTTGGCAGGTGCAGGCAATAATGGAGAAGAAAAAGTTGCATTATATTTAATGAAAACAGGGTGTGAAGGAGTTGGTGGCTTAAATAAAATCGGCGAACCTGATATTTTTTCATCTTCAAGAGATTTAACACTTACACAACATTATGAGCCTTTTTCTTTTGATATCACTGCAACAAAGGAAGGATTAAACATAACAGGTTTAAAAGGCACAGATATTGACTACCCTACAGATTTGCCGGAAGGTCAGTATCTGGGAAAACTTTCGGGAACATCTTATTCAACACCTGTTAGAGCTGCAAAACTGGCACTCAACAAAATGATGGAAGGTGTAGTTTAGGAGGATATTTGATTTATAAAAACAGTCCGTTTAAATTTATTAAAAACTTTATTTTAAATACACAGATAAAAAGTACATTCCGATTACAACCAATACTACAAATGCAATAGAAGAAATTACCTCTATATGAGAATGGTGATGTTCAGGCAAATTGTTTTGTTCTTTCTCCATTTATATATCTCCTCTTTTGACTTTTGCAAGAGAAATAATATCATCAATGTACAAATATTGTATATAAGAAAGTCAGGGTATATTTAGTTTTGAAATTGTCTATATTTTTTGATTTTTGAGATATTTTTATTCCATTCATTAACAATTCTTGTCCCCCAAGCCGCATTTGGGTTATACCCACCCTGTTGGACCTTTTGAACAGTGGTTTTGCCACTACGAGTATATCTTCTTTGAATATATGCACCAAATGAATCAATACTATCAGGGAAGTTTTTAAACTCCATAAAACCACCTTTTAGTTTCTTACGACCGGAAAAATTGTATTTAGTACCTCTTGCAGGAGCATTACCATAACCTGATTCTACTCCAGCAAGAGAAACCATAAACATAGCATTTACGCCATATTTCTTTTCTGCATCTAAAAAATCTTTTCCTGTACCTTTTAATGGTGTGTTATCTAAAAGCAAATTTATTTCTTCTTCAGAAACTTTAGAAGGCTGCGTCAAATTCGTTTTTACATTTACTTTTGCAAGTTTTATCGGCTGCGCAACAGGCTTTTGAGCGACATAAGTTGCATCATTCTGTTGCGTTTGTTTATTATTTATAATATCACCCATATCTTTTTGAAATGATAGTTTAAATTGTGATTCTATTTCATCAGACCATTTTTGACCTTGATACTGCCCAAACACAGAATTAAAAGACTTACTGGATTTTTGTATATCATTAAAATCATCAGAACTTACAATATCATCTTGTGAATTAAAATATTGTTTTATTTTATCTTCTACAGAACCTGTATTAGTTTTGTTTTGAGATTGTTTTGCTTCTGTGTTGCGTTTGTTTTTATCTACACCTCTCGGATTTATTCTAAATCCCATTGTTTGCCTCCTTTATATATTTCTATACGGACAAAATTTAAAAATCTTTAGTGAATTTTAAGAAATATTACGCAACTTTTTATTTCTTAAACTTCTATCAAAAATATTTTTTACAGGTGTTATACAATTATGAGGATTTTAGGTCAAAACAATTTAACCGTTAATTTTAGAGCGCATACTTATAAAGTAAAGCCTAGAAGTAATGAGGTTACAATACAAACTGATAATATTCCATATCTCGGAAATGCTCCATATTTGGTAACTAATGCAACTCCGGCTACGCAACAAGAAATGCGCAACGAGAATGGTATTTATACAAAAACTATTCCTATGACCGAAAACAGAATTAATTATCATATTTTTTATAAAGATACCGGAAATATTGACAAGAAAAACAATAAAGACTACGAAATTAATAATGATTTATTAGAACAAAAAGCATCATTCTTTTTAAGGAAGAAATACAACCAACCTGTTATTCATGCGATAAAAGCAGGAAAAGCGAACGGAAAACTCGTATATAAAGATACTATCAGCTATAAAGATTCTGCATTTTTAAACAATTTAACCCAACCAACAATATTGCTCACAAAATGTTTCTGTAACAATATTTCTAATCCGAATGTGGTTGGGATAGTTTATACCTCTGATGATATCGGCAGTTTCTCTCATCTTGCAACCCAACTGAGAAACAGAACAGATGTTTGTGGCACTGTTTTTGATTCAAAAATTATTAAAAATCTAAAAAAACTTGATGGGCAAAACATTGAATTAGAAATGAAAGACAACCATATCAAATTCAACAAAGCACCTAAGACACATAACCCGAAACATTATTCAACTATTGAAGTTCCAAATCTTGAATATTGTGACCATATACTAACATCTGACGAATACGACCCTAAACTAATCGGCGCCAAGGCTGTAAATCTTAAAAAACTTGAAAAACTTGCAGACGAAGGAAAAATTGATGTAAATATTCCAAAATCAGTTGCTCTCCCTGCAGGATATATAGAAAAACTTATAGAAAAGGATAAAGAAACCGAATATTTTGAGAATCCTAAGCTTCAAAAAGATATGAATAATATTCTTGAGACCTTGCAAGATAATGGGATAAACACTGATTCATTTATGGTCAGATCAGCTTTTAACGGTGAGGATTTGCCGAATTATTCTGCAGCAGGGCTATATCATTCAAACTGTGCATTAATGACAAATAATGATGAGAATTTGAACAAAGAAAATTTATTCTACACAATATCTATGGTCGCAGAATCAAAGAACAGTCCTGATGCGATACTATCTCGCAAACAACATAATATTCCTGATGATAAAATACAGCCGGGGATAATTTTGCAGGATAAAATTGATGAAGATTATAAATTTACGATTTACACTGACGATAAGAACAACAATTTAAAGATTGATTTATTTTCTAATGGGGCTTGGAATTACGAAGATGCGATTCAACCACATGTCTTTACATATAATAAAAATAATGGTAAATTAACATACGATTCTATACAAATGGAAAATTCAGCAGTTACATTTGATGAAGATATGAATATAATAGATTCAGAACCTGCAAAACAGGATTTGTCAGAGAACAAACAACTGTTTAAACAGTTGAAAAGATTAGCAAAAAATGCGCTTGTTATAGAAAAA
>USCK01000064.1 GCA_900553205.1 uncultured bacterium
AAGCTTTTCTATATCTTTGTTTTTATCCTCAAATTTGAAATGAGTTTTAAGAGTTTCTATTTTTCCTTTTATTTCTTCAGGCAAACAACCGTTTTCATATTGAATCTTTTTTATAAATGTTGATACATGTTTATGAACATTTTCGACAGCAATATTCAATTCTTCAGATATTTTGATTTTGGATTTACCTTCTTTTAGTTTTTCTAATACAATTTGTTCTCGCTCTGTTAAAGAATTGTTATCTGTTACTATATCAAGCACCATCTTGGCTTTTTCTTGACTTTTAGTGTCTATTTTTGAGTTTATATCTTCCGTTATTATATCTGCATAAGTAGTAGTTTTATCTGTTGAAATAGTTCTAGCGAGACTTGGACGACCAAATTCTGTTTTTAAAGAGTTTTTCCCTTTTTTAAAATTATTGAGTTTATTTAAAATAAATTTTAAGGGGTCTTTTTCTTTTAATGAATCTGTAATGCTTTCAAAAAAATTTACAAATAAATCTTGAGTACAATCGCCAACAGAATGAGTACTTTTAGCAATCAATTTACCTTCTTTTGTAATTTTGTCACTAAAAATATCAAACAAATCAGCTCTTAACCCTTCTTGTGCACGCATATCAGAATGTGAGAGTTCGTTTAAAATATTTTTTGCTTTAAGCGTCTCTTGTTTATTCAATTTTATAGATTTAAAATTTGTATTTTGATTTATATTTTGATTTCTTTTTTGAATATTCATTTTATATTTATTTTTACTGCTAGCGTATTCATATAATGTTTGTGAATAAATATTTTTGCGTTTTTAACAAAAAAAAGAACCATATTTATGGTTCTTTTCAATTAATTACCGTTTTTTCGATTTTATTTCGTTCATACTTTTTATATTGCTATATATTTTTACAAAACTTCTTTTGGAACATGTGGAAAATCATCTCTTATAGTTTTCCCTTGTTCATTGTATTCTTTTTTCGCTTTTGCACCTGCTTCATTTGCTTTTATTTCTATATAATTTTTACGATATCTCTCATAATCCTTATAATAAGGAACATAATTATTAAGAGATTGAGTATAAGTATCTGCTTCTTTTTTCAGTTTTTTATTTTTAATTTCGCCATGCAAACTACCGAGTTCCTCCAAGAATTCACCACGTTGTCCACCATTTCTGGCATCTAAATAATACTGCCAACCATGTTCTACCTCATGACGAGAAGTTGAAACAAAACCAGCTTTAGACTTGAAATCTCTTAATTTATTGATTTGTATTGTGCCATCATTGAATAACCCACACAAAGTTTCGGAACCGTCTTCCGACATAAAATCGGTATCTATTGAATAACCTAAACCATCAACACCTCTATCTCGCATAAACCGTTTGGTCAAAGGTTCTTTTGCATCTTCTAAGGTTAGTAATCTATATCCCAGATAAGAATCTTCAACAGGAGCTTTTACACCATCAGTCTTGATTGAGTTTGGATCAACATCAAAATTTTCATCAACCCTATATTCTAAACTTTTAGGTGGTTTATGTTCTATTTTTCCGTTTTTTATCCCCGGATATTCTACAATACGATGTAGAGCCTCTGACGGGTTATTCTCTGAATTTTGTATTGTTGAAACAGAAACAAACTTATCACCATTATTGACATTTTCAGAAACATGGTTTGTTTGGACTTTTCCTTCATTCCAAAGTGTTGTCCGAATGTTCAATTCTCTGTATTTGGCTTGTTTCTGTCTATAAAAATCAATTAAACAACGTTTTAGCGAAAACTCCTTAATAGTCGTACTATTCACAATTTCGTTTTCGCCAATAGTATTTTCTTTCCGTGTATATAATCTATTCCTCAATGGTTGATTATGAAAATTAAAGATTCTCTCAATCATATTACCATTACTATCTCTAAAGGTCGTTATTTTCTTGCAAGGAATTTTCTTACCCTTCTTTGCAATTAGAACCTCATCAACAGTATATGGTGTTGCTTTGCTCAAGCGCATTGGTTGATTTGTATAATTAATAAATTTTTGAGTTGTTTTTGCTAATAGATAATACTTTATGGCCATAACAATATAAAGCACCTAAAAATATTTTTTGCTAGTTACAAAAAGTTTAAGCTATAATCAAGAAAAAGGACTCAAATATGGAAAAAGCTAAACTTCTCAAAAAAATTGAAGATTATATTATAAAAAAAGATTATGCTCCTGCACGCAAACTCATTCGCAACAACTTGAAGCGCATCGGAACAAAATATGAATATTATTTTTATATGGGCATAGCATCAACAGACCCTGATGAGAGAATGAGAAATTTTGAACAAGCATACGAACTGGAGCCTGATAATCTTGATATCATAATAAATCTTGCAAATGCAAATGACGAACAAGGGAATTATGACTTGGCTATTGAAGGATATAACAAAGCGCTGAAGCTTGATAATAAAAACGCACTTGTTTATAACAATAGAGGGTTCTCGTATTTTCATAAAGGCGAATACGAAAACGCTCTAAACGACTATAACAAAGCGCTATCTTTATCACCAAAACTGGCAATAGCTAAGTATAATAAAGACGAACTTATAAAAATCTTACAAGATGATGAAAAATATTCAGAAATCATTAAGAAATCAAATGAAAAACATATTGATTACAAATACTATTTCAATCTTGGTATCCAAGAAGCAAATCTTGGCAATACAAACGAGGCTATGACAGCATATAATCGTGCTATTAAAATGAACCCTGATTTTGCACCGGCATATATGTTTATCGGAATATTGGAATTTCAAAAAGAAAATTTCGCAAAAGCGTATGAGTATTATTCCAAAGCACTCAAAATTGACGCAAATCTTATTGATGCATATTTCAACAGGGCTCAAATTGTTTTTGCGACAAAGCCAGAGGACAAGACAGAACTAAATTCTGCACTCAAGGATTTGCAAAAGGCAACAGAGCTTGATGACAAATTTATTGATGCGTATTATTCAATGGCTGTTGTTTATAAAAACCTAGGGGACTACAAAGAAGCAATAAAAGCGCTTGATAAGATTCTTGAAATAGATAAACAAAGCGTTAATGCAAGAGCATTGAAGAAATTGTTGATTAAGAAATATCTAAACTGATAAAAATTATATAAATACTAAAATAGAGTCAGTTCTAAAACTGGCTCTATTTTTTATAAAGAAAAAGGTTTTAATTAGTGCATCGCCAACTGAACTCTGTAGAAACTGTTATTTCTTATAGATTCAGATATTTTATCGTGTGCAGGATCAGAAGTCAGATACATGCGTTCCAGACTGTTTAATCTTTTCATAAGAGCGTTATCAACATTAGTTGCAACATTATTTTTTAGTCTGTGCCAATATTCTGCTTCTTTTTGTGTACATTTAACTTCTTCTGCGAATGTTGCTACATCTGCTTTGTGAAAACTTTCGTGTGCTATTAAACAAGCTATAGCCTCTTTTGGTGAATTACGATATGCTGCATTCAATAGGATTACTCTGTTACCGAATTGGTCAAGAGAAGATATTGCATAATCTTTTGAACTTTCAATATCTATCATCATAAAATCACAGAATTTGATAGTTACACTTTTGTCTATTAAATTATCAAAAACCTCATCTGCTCCAATATTGTTCAAAACTGTAAGAGCCTCTTGTATTCTATAATCATTTGAAAAATGTTTTACATTATATCCTGCTGCAAAAGCCTGATTTGCTGCCAAAATAAGCACGCTAAATAAAACTATGACGATACGTTTCATAATTACACACCCCTCTATTTTCTTCTTCTTATTCGCTGTGATAGTATTTAAACTATTTAGTTTTTAGTTTTTCTTCTTTCCTTGGTGTGTATATCGGCATTTTTTTCAAAAACTTTAGGATTTTGATATAATAGTTTACATTTCTTAATTGTACTTTTTACACTAATTATGCTAGGATATAGACGTAATCAGCGAATACAGGGGATTTTTATAATGATTAATATTGTAAAAAAAGACTTTATGGCATCAATAATTGTCTTTTTAGTAGCTCTACCTCTTGCGATAGGGATTTCTATTGCTTGTGGTTTGCCTATATATAGTGGTATAGTATCAGGAATTATAGGTGGTATTGTTGTAGGTTTGTTTTCAGGTAATTCTCTACAGGTTTCAGGCCCTGCAGCAGGTTTGATATTGATTATTGTAGAAATTATCCATACTATGGGTGTCGAAAAGTTATTCTTGATAATATTTCTTGTCGGATTATTACAAATCCTATTCGGACTTATGTCTTTTGGAAAATGGTTTAGAGCTATTTCACCTGCAATCATTCAAGGTATGCTTGCAGGAATTGGGATTTCGATATTCTTATCTCAATTCCATATAATGCTAGATAGCAAACCAAACAATGACTTTTTATTGAATATAAAAGATTTATTGAGTATTATATACAATTCTGTATTACCATTGGACGGATCACCACACCATTTGGCTTGTATGACAGGTATAATTACTATTGCTTGCATAATCGGTTGGAAATTCTTACCTTGGAAGAAATTACATGCAATCCCATCAGCTCTTGTTGGTATTATTGTTGCCTCGCTTTTTGCCAATTTTATGAATTTTGATATTAATTATATCCAAGTAGGACAAAATTTTTGGAGTAATATCAACTTTATCGAACCTCAAGACTTATCCAACATTTTTAATTCTTCTGTAATAATAAATGCTCTTGTTATAACATTTATTGCCAGTGCAGAAACTCTATTGACCTCAACAGCTATTGACAAGATGAGCGAAAACTCAAAAACAGATTATGACAAAGAAATTATTGCACAAGGTATCGGGAACTCTTTATCAGGCTTCCTTGGTGGTTTGCCAATTACAGGGGTTATAGTGAGAAGTGCTGCAAACATAAACGCAGGTGCAAGAACGAGAACCTCTGCAGTTCTCCATGGGGTTTGGTTACTTGTGTTTGTAACATTATTCCCGTTTGTATTAAACTACATTCCTGTAAGTGCTTTGGCCGGCATACTTGTTTATACGGGCTATAAACTTGTTGATATCGATTCGGCAAAACACATCTTCAGATTAAGCAAAGGAGAATTTGCAATATACTTAATAACTCTTGTTTCAATTCTTTTCACAAATTTGTTTGAAGGGATTGTAATAGGATTTGTATGCGCCTTCTTAAAAAGTGCCTATAAAGTTTTGAAGGTTGATATTGATAAGGATTTTATTGAAAGTGAAAATCGAATCATTGCAAAAATCCATGGTAATATTACATTTTTACAACTGCCTACATTGATAGAGGCTTTGGAAAGTTTACCTAAAGATAAAAATATCACACTTTGCGCTGAAAGATTGCATTATATAGACCACGCTTGCATTGACTATATAAAATCTTGGGAAAAAGAAAGACTTAATGAAATGCCAAATTATGATATCCATGTTGCTTGGGAAGAAATGAGCAAGACATATCCAACCTTTGAATGGCACTTGTTCCACAAAGAAAATACTAAGAAGAATTAAGAACGCAAATTGTCATTACAAGCCCACATAGTGGCGTTGCAATCCAAAAGTGCATTAAAATCATCTACAAGTCAATATCAATTGTAAAGTTATCAAGTCCAACTTCTTGCAAAAGGGCAATATAAGCATTGTAATAAACACCCATTGCTGCTAAGAACTCGTTTAACAACTCTTGATGAGAATGTTCTACGACAATCAAGTTTGTTAATGGAGTTTTTCCTTTTTGATACCGTTGTTTTGATAATGATAAAATTCTGTTTGATTCATCAAGAATTGATTTGTAATGCTCTACGTTTTCTTGAGCAATTATAAACTTGTCATAATTTGTATGAATAACATTTTTTGTAATATTGATTATTGAATTATATTCTAACTGAGCTTTTTCATATTGTAGTTTTGCATTCTTAATCTCAGGAGAATAATTATAAAGAGCTGGAATATCTAACCCTGCACCTACATACGCACCTGGAGTTCCATCATGTGCAAATGCATATCCACCTGACAAATATAAATCAGGAATTCTTTGTTTAGCTACAACAGTAATTTCTTTACGAGCCTTTACAACCTTAGCTGCAGCCATTTTTATATCATATCGGTTTTTGAAAGCTATTGATTCTAACTCCGTATAATCAGGAAGTTCTAACTGGGTAAAGAAAGCCTGCCCAAATACTGAATCCTCTTGAGCATCATATAATGTCAAATTGTTTTCTAAGTTCAAAACCTTGTTGAAATTGTACTGTGCAGTCCTAACACTTGCTTTTGCTCTATTTATTTGTACAAGTTGTTTTTTTAATCTCATGTCAGCTTGCAACACATCAATTTCATAGTTTGGATTATTTTTAGGACGATTTTGCGCAATTTTGAGCAAATCTTCTAATAAATCTCGCCTATCTTCCATGATTTTCAAATCAGATTTTGCTAAAAGCAAATTGAAATAAGATGTTCTAACTCTTAATTTTAATTTAAATTCATAGTCTTTGATTTTATTTTCGGTATAAGAAAGTCCTGCTTCTGCAGCCTTCTTTCTAGTTCCTCTTTTAGTTATTTCTATTGGGAGCATAATACCGACTTGACTGGAATTTCCTTTAGCAATTCTTCCCATTAAAAGATTTGATTGGAATTGAGGGTTCTTTAGAGCGTTAGCAATCTTTATATCATTTTTTGAAATCCCTAAATTTTTTCTTTGCTCTTTTAATTCAATATTGCCTTCGAGTGCTAAGTTCATTGCTTGTTCCAAAGATATTTTAAACCTATCTGCATCAGAATGAGCAAGCGAAGATGAATCCACAGCAAATGCTGGTGAAATCAATACAAGCATTAAAAGTAATATTAATAAAGCCTTCTTCATACTAAATATTTTATGATAAAAATTTATACTAGCAAAATTTTTTTTGATAATTTTAATTAAACAATTCTGTTACTTGCCAATAACCATTTTTATCAGCCCCAATACGTTTAAGCAAACCATTTTCTTGAAGCTTTTTCATATTAGAATTTATACTTTTTCTTGTAAGTCCAATTACATTTGCGAGTTCTTCTTGGGTTATTTGAGGATTGTTTTTTATGACCTCAAGAATTTTCTTTTGATTTAGAGTAACCTTTACAGTAACCTTTACAGTAACCTTTTTCTCTGTTTGTATAATTTCTTCTATAGTATTTAAGATAGTTGATAGCATAAATTCTATAAACTTCGTACTGTTTGCGACACTATCACTAACTCCCAATACATTGTAATACTCTTTTTGATTTTCTTTTATCAAAGTTTCAACAGGTAGCCAAGCAAAAATTTCTTTCCATTCTTTTAAAATTACCGTTTGCCATAAACGTCCTAATCTACCGTTACCATCTTGAAAAGGATGAATGAACTCAAATTCATAATGAAATACACAACTTTTTATAAGTGGGTGAATATCTGAAGTTTTAAGCCATTCAAACAAATTTGCCATAAGTTCAGGAACTCTCTTTGCTTGGGGGGCAACATGAACTACTTTTTCACCATCAAAAATTCCGACTCCATCAACTCTATATTTTCCACTATTACTTACCAAATCTTGCATCATTAACTTATGAGCTTTTAATAAATCATTTTCATCATAAGGATTTAATGATAAAAGTAAATCATACGCTTGAATAGAATTTTTTACTTCTTTAATTTCATTAGGATTACCCAGTACTCGTTTTCCATTTATTATTGCAGTAATTTGTTCTAAGGTTAAACTATTATTTTCGATAGCAAGAGATGAATGAATTGTCTTTATTCGATTTTCTTTTCTTAATTGAATATGCAGTGGATTATTTTGAATAGAAGTTATTTCTCCTAGTTTTTCTGAAATCTTCGAAATAAGTTCTATAATTTTTGATGTAATTTCAAAAGGTGGTGCGTACATAGATTTTCCTACTAAATCATTTCTATGAGGTAATAATATCACAAAAACGAATTAAACATTTGTCAGGAAAATTCAAAATATTTTTATCACCGAAATACGTAACATATACAATTACGTAGCCTAATTGTGATGTTTGCAAATTAAATCCGTCATTGCGAAAAATCTTTGATTTTGAAGCAATCCAGTAATAATTCTTTGAGTCGTTTTATTTTTTTATGTATGTTAAAGGAACTGGATTACTTCGCTATCGCTCGTAATGACAGATAAATAATCGTCATTCTTAATAACTATACAAATTAATCAAAAGTAGTCCTACCTAAAATCATAAATTACAATTTGATTCTACTATACATTTACCTTTTACCATTGCCCTTTTACAATACCAAGCCCAATTATACTGTTTTTTAGCATAAAAGAAATACTCACCAGTCTTAAGATCAATAGATACAAATTTATAATTTGAAGCTTTTCCTGTATATAAACGGTCTTTAAATGTTATTTTATCATTCGCTATTGTTAGCTTTGAAACTTTCTTTAACTTATCACTATCCTTATATAATCTATTTAAATTATTACTATACAACTTATTATTTTTAAATACATAATAATCAGTAACCGTTTTATATTCATCTATACTGCCACTATATCTTACCCCTGTACAAATAAGTTTAGTTTCATTATCAAATTTTTTAACAGGAGAATTATTATTGACTATAATATTTTTATCAGCTTTTTTAGCTCGTTTGATAGCTTCTCTATCATGTTTTGCTTTGAATTTTGGATTAAAATTACATTCTTTTATCAAATTATCATAATATTTTTGTCTTTCAACAGGATTCTTAATTCCTTCAGCTGCGACTAACCCATCATCAAACTTAATCTTTTTATTGTAATATCCTATATTTTTAAGCTTTGTTGTTGAATGAACAATCATCGGAACTCCTACAGGTGAAAGAATTATAGTCGAAGATAACCCAATACCTGCACCCAATTCACCGAGAGATTTACCTCTTGAGAACATTCTTGGCTCTTGATATTTATTGGGAACATAATCTTCCCATTTTGGGGCTACAACTTCTTTTGTAGTATTTGTATTTGCAAAAGCTACAGAACTAGGCATCAATAATGCTACCAACAAAGATAAAACAACAAATCTTTTCATAATAATCTCCAATATTATTTATATTGCATACAAAATCAAACTTATTATACCATATTTTCAATTATTTAAACAAATCATAAAAATGATAAAATTGATAAGGTGCAAACAAAGTCATTTTTTCTAAAAATCTTGAAAATTCTTCTTGTAATCTTGCAAGATTATCACTTTTTTTATTATCTGCTTCAAACTTTTCTGACTCTACAAGAAATTCTTTACCTGTTTTTATACAAGATATCAAATATATCGGATATTCCAACATCAAAGCAAACTTTAAAGAGCCTAAAGGTAAGCTTATCTTTTTCCCCAACAAATCTGTTTCATAGCACTTGTTAGTATTAGAAGATGACAGTCTATCTCCCGCCATAAAAACTATCTCTCCATTATTTAATCGTTCTTTTAATTCAATAACCGTTTCGATTCCTATATCTTCTACCGGAAAAATTTTTACATCTTTATTATCTGACAAGGAATTTATAAAATCATTAAAGGTTTCACAATGTTTTTTTTGCATAAAAATATTTACTTTTTTATGTTCAGTATTCTGTATAAAAGCTCTCATCACCTCAACATTACCAACATGAGTAAATATAAAAAATAATCCACCTTTTTTCAAATCTGTTTCTAACTTCTGATTTTTTATTCTAAAATTGAATTTCGCTAAACCTG
>USCK01000065.1 GCA_900553205.1 uncultured bacterium
AAAATGATACTTAATCATTTTTCTTCGGCAGAGTACCACATCGACTTGGCTCGTCTATTTAGTTTTCAATCTTTACTTTATTTTTGGTCTCCGTGGTGGAAGTTGTCTCAAGGACAACCCTCTCGAAAAATGATACTTAATCATTTTTCTTCGGCAGAGTACCACATCGACTCAACTCTTAAGTTATCTTAATACTAGCATAAATAAGTCTATCTAGGCAACTTATCTTTTTGTCAAATCTCTTAAATAATTTCTGACACCATGTGTTAGTATCAAATCAGGTTCTCTCATGCAAAAGTCATCTAATGTCATTATCCCCATTCTTCTTTGACCTGTTTCTACATACAACAGTCCAAGCATAACTTTATCCAAAGGATTTTTTGATGCCTTATACTTAGGTATCATTCTCTGTTGTTGTTTCGTCTGTTTATAACAGCTTGCCAAGTTTTGGTAATATAAGAAATTTAATCCATAAAGTTTCAAAGCTCTCTCAAAACAATCTTGAGCCTCTGCAGGAAAGCCCAATTTCATATAAACTTCGCCTAAATTGTTGTAATATACAGAACTTGCTTGAGTATTAGGATTCAAACTTATTGCAATTTTAAATTCCTGAATAGCAGCATAATAGCATCTTTCTCGCATATACTCAGTCCCTAAAGTATTATGTCTTGATGCGTTAGTTATGGCATCTATATAGAACTTATCAGGGCGCTTATACCCACTCAGGAATAATGTCGAAACTAATATCAATAATATAGTAAGTGTTCTTGTCATTATATATTAATTTCTAATCCTTCTTTTGCAAAAATCAAGTTTTCATCATTGTATTCTTCTGCTATCAAATCCAATTTGTCATCTGTATATGATGGGTCATAATGGTAAAATACAAGTTTTTCAGCACCTGTTTGCGTTTTTACCTCATTTGCCATAGCAAATGTTGAATGCCCAAAACCTTGTTTTGGAGCATATAAGTTTTGATAATCCTCTGTAGTGTATTGAGAATCGTGAATCAAACAACTGCAATTTCTTGCGAATTTAGAAAGTTTAACATCTCCTCCGATATAACTTTCTTTATCAGTTGCATAAACCAATGATTTACCCTTATGCTCTATGCGATATATCATTACTCCGTTTTGAGGGTGAGCAAAGGATTTGTAACAAGAAATAATAATATCATCATCAGAGGTTTTCATTTTTTGAAAATCACAAACATTTGTTACCAATGTAGTCAAATCTTTTTTGATTATGATATAACTTGTTTCGTTTACATCATAACAAACCATATCAGCTGCAATATCTGACGCATCTAAAGGGAAAGTCTTGTTAAACAAAACTTGAGCCAATTCCTCATCAAGGTTTTCACCTCTTGACGGATTTCCAAAAACATTTAATCTGGTTGAAGCAACATGTAAAGGCGAGAAGAACGGAATACCCATAATATGATCTTGATGAATATGGCTCAACAAAATTGTAGCTATTACAGGTTTTCTGTTTGATAAAGTCGTACCCGAATTAATATACTCCTTCATCAATTCTTCTCCAAGTGAGATCAGTCCGGTACCGGCATCAAGTATAATCAGTCTTCCATCGATATTTACTTCTACACAAGAAGTATTTCCCCCATAATCTAAAAATTGTTTTTTTGCTACAGGATAACTTCCTCGTATTCCACGAAATCTAATTGTAAAATTACTCATGCCAGCCCTCTTTTTCTTTTTTGTCTGCACTTATTATACATTATTTTACACAATAAAAAAAGGGAAACTTTTTCAAGTTTCCCTTTTTTATATCAAACTCTTATGCTGCATATTTTGAAAGAATTTCGTTTTTCCAATTATTAAAATCTGCATATTCAGGAGATTTCATATCAATCTTTTTATCTGATTTTTTATTATGAGCATATACCTTAACCAACTTATCAAGCATTTGTCTATCGTTTTCTACAGTATTGTATGATGTCAACACTGTATCAAGTTTATCTTCTTCCATACCTTTTTTAAGGTTGATATTGTCTAATTTAGCCTTAGATGAATAATCATTATTATCTATGTCAATTTTTGCTTGATAATCAGCGATATGTTTGTCTAATGTACTAATAGATTGTTCAATATTTGCTTGTTTTTTATCATTTATAGATTCAAAATCACCAAACACTTTATCTTTCTTAGCAACTGCGTCTTTATCGTTCATTGCTAATTTCATAACAGGAGTATTCTTTTCAAATGTAGTAGCTGAAATCTTACCTTTTTCCAATTTATCAAATTCTTTTAGAATAGGTGCGATATATTGTCTTACAGATGCAACATTTGCTTCAACATTATCTTCTTTGTTAATTGCTAATCTATCAATGTAACCATGGATTGGGTCATCTTCTGAACCTCTATTCCAGCTTAAGTTTTCATTCAAGTTATTCTTAACAATAGATTTGTATTTATCTTTATCATTGAAGAATACATCTAAACCTTCATCAAATTTTTCTGCTAAGTTATGACCATAATGAGCAAACCATTCTTGTTCGTGTTGAGTTCCCTTCAAACCATGTTGTTTAATATCGTTTGCATAACTACCGTCGTATTCTGCAACAAAACCGTTCTTACCGTCTTTAACAGTATCAACGAAGCCACCTGTTGCAGTTGTAATTATTGGAGTACCCATTGCATAACATTCACCTTGAGTTAAGCCACAAGGTTCAAATGTTGATGGTGCACAGAAATATGTAACTGCAGAATACAATGATGGATTTGGCATAAAACCTTGTAAAACTTGAATTCTATTTACATCGTCTTTATTTTTGTAATTATCTGGATTCTTCAAAGCATCTAAGAATTGTTTTTCATTACCTTCTTCAAGTTCACCACCTGCAATTACTACAGGTTTTGGTTGTCCTGGGTGCTTTTCGTCCCAAGTATTAAACATTTCTTGTACTGCCTTTTGGAATGTCCCTAAACCTTTTTGATCTGTCAATCTGTGAGCAAAAGCTATCATTGGAGCATTTTCAAAATCTTCTCTTGAAATTTTGGCAGGTTCTCCTATTGATTGATATCTAAAACCACCTTTTGGAGGTTCTTTATCCATAACAGGTTTTAAGAAGTTATCAAAGAATTCCATTTTGTTATGTTGTCTTGCTTCCATTACTTCATCAATAGGTGTGTAATGATTATATGTTTGCAAGTTAATACCGAATTTCGATTTTAACCAACCTGCTTTTGATTCTGTTGTGTTTAGAGCTCTATCCAAGCCGTTAACTTCACCCTTGATTGTATCACCAGCTTTTCTTTGGTTGATAATATCAAAAGCCATGCCTGAAGCTTGTTTTCCTGTTTTTAATTCTTTTTCATAGTTTCTGGAAACAGGAACATAATAGTCTGACAATGAAATACCATGAGCCAAGTTATTGAATTGTCTGTCATTTTCGTTATCTTTTGAATAAACAACAGCGTTATCTACATCTGCATATTGACTGCCTGTAGATGCATTTTCTGTAATACCGTAAGCGTAAGAATCGTACAATGTGTTTACGATATTTTCTGTAACCATATCACTACGTTCTACAGAATCGTTACGAGTACCTCCTGAGATACCTGCGTTGTGACCAATCATTAATACAGGCATATCTCTTAAAGCATCTTTTACATCATCATCAATTACATTATAAGCATTTTCCATTGGCGCTTTATATCTTAACAAACCAGCCATTGGTGCAGCATGCCAATCGTTTAATATCATTGAAACAGGAGGGTTTACAGAATCATAAGCTTCTTTATCTACAACCTTGATTTCTCCTAAACCTGTTTTTTGTTTACCTAATGCTTGAG
Organism: uncultured bacterium; assembly: GCA_900553205.1. Lineage (GTDB taxonomy): Bacteria > Cyanobacteriota > Vampirovibrionia > Gastranaerophilales > Gastranaerophilaceae > UMGS1585. Next base: position 3,816 of record USCK01000065.1, read on the forward strand.
AAACTTTTGCTTCAGCTAACTGATATACTGCCTTTGATAAAAATGCAAATTTTTCTGGTTCATCAGCGTTTACATTGTTTGCGTAAATATCTCCACCAAAATTATCTGAGTTTTTAACAAATATAATTTGTTGATCTGGATTTTCTACCTTTCTACCATCAACACCTTGGCGTTTAGGGTGTCCTACAAAGAATTCAACTTTTTGGTTAAGAACTTTGTTACCACGATATTGTTGAACCGGCATTTCTGCCATTTTCTTTAAGTTAAATGATTCGCCACCATAAATGTATTTGTATGATTTTCCAGTTTTTTCATTACCGTATTCTACAAATTCAGCTTTTCCTTTTTGTTGATACATAGGAATGAATACAGGGTTATCAATACCCATATCCGTAAAGTTATTTTGAAGTTCCATTGGAACGGAACCTAAACCACCTGCTTTGATAGGGTCAAACTCTGCTGTGATTGCCCAAGTAGCATTTGATTTCATTAAAGGTACATATTTTTTACGATAGTTAGTAATAATTTCTTTAGTTTGACCAGGTTTACGACCTGTTCTATACATTACTGCAGTATGAATATCGTCCATCGCAGATGCGATTTTGCTCTTGTTCATGTATTTTTCATTGTTATTAACAACCATCAAGTTCAAACCGTGCCATGGTTGACGGTGAATCTTCAAGGCTAAACTATTTTGGTTAGAAACAGAATTTGCACGACTCATAGCATTGTTTGCTGTATCTACGGCTTGATTTGCTTTGCCTTCTACTGAATTTGCTTTATTTTCAGCATTTTGAGCTTTGCCGTCGGCTTCATTTGCTCTTCTCATAGCTTCACTTGCAGCATTTTCGGCTCTACCTACTCTACCATCTCTTTCATTAGCAGCATTTTCGATTTTTATTTTACTGTTGTTTATTTCATCATCGGTCATACCGATTTTTTTCAAAGTGTCTTTATTTTTATCAAAATGGTTTACAACAGCACCACCTGTTGCTGCGCCTAATATTCCTACGATAAAAGATGTTGTGTTTTTTAAAGTCTCTTTATCTACAGGTGCGCCCTTATCTGTAGCCATTTGTCTTTCTATTTGTTCAAGTTTTTTTAATACAGCTTTAGAGTTTTTACGGTTTCCTGCGATTGCAACAGCAGAAGCACCAATAGCTATGGCAGAAGCACCTGCGGCAACATAAGGCATTGTCTTGTCTAATTTAGACCTATTGTCCTGTTTCTGAGGCTCTTTGGTTACAACTTGAGTAGCTTGATTACCTTGTTGTTGAACTGTACGTGAAACCAAGTTTTGTGGCGCAGCCTTAAATGACTTAAATACATTTGGTTTACTAACCCCTGAAATGTCTGACATAACATCACTCCTAATTAATTAACACAACCTTTTATATAAAAACACCTTTTACTGTACTATATTATAAATAAGGCTCCAAAGCACAAATTTTTGCCTAAAAATATCGAAATGTTACAGAATTTTAATAAAAATTTACATAAACACATATAAATTGTTACAAACTTTAAAAAATATGTTATTTAATGTAAACTTTAGATTAGATATTATATTAGACTAGGAGAGTTTATGCACGAATATGTTTTTAAAATGAAAAAAGGTGATATCGAAATTGAATTAAAATCAGACGATATTGAATTTGTTGAAGAACAATTAAACAAATGGCGTGATGAATTATTGAAAGGCAATCAATAAGATAAATGTACACAATTATTCTTAGAAAAGGCAAAATTGAACTTGAGTTTTCAACTAACGACAAATTCGCAGTTGAGAAACAATTAGATTTGATTATTCATCAAGCTTCAAATCGTTCAGCACAAGCTCATCAAGATAATAATATAGAGCCAGTTGAGCATCAAGAGGTTCAACATATTGAACCTAATCAAGAAGTATTACCAGAAAACACTTATGTGTCTGCTAATGAGAGTATTCGACAAGAGGAACAACCTCAAAATATCATTAATAACGAAGATATACAGGTACAACCTGTTGTTTTTGAACATATAACTCAAGAAGAACAACAAACTGTAGTAAACCAACCTGCAGAAAGCTCAATAACAGAGGATATCATTCCTCAAAATTTTGATATCGGACCTAGCAAACCTGTAACAATAAATTCTCTCCAAAATCCTGAACCTGAGCCTCAACCGGATTTTGATAAAATTTTAAACAGTGAAATGACCAATCATTTTGATTCGGTTCCTATTGATAAAGATGAACGCTTTATCAAGTATGTAGAAGGTAAATCAGCATTAGACAAAATGGACTTTTTAGTAATTACAGCTCAATATCTTGCTCAATACGAAAATATGAATACTTTTAACTTGAAGCATATTAACGCTAAACTTATGCAGAATTTTACAATAATAGTTGATCATTCTGTTTTGCAAAGTGCTATATCAAGAGAATTTATTACACAAATTCATCAAGGTAATGATGATGTATCATCAGAATACATGCTTACAGAAAAAGGACTTAGGAGTTATTAGTGAAGCGAGTTGCAGTAGCTCTTAGTGGTGGCTTAGACAGTAGTGTTACGGCTTTTTTATTAAAAAAAACCGGATATGATGTCGTAGGTTTAACAGGTAAAATGATAGACTCTGAATCTGCAGAGGGTGTTATTGACAAAGCTAAGCAAGTGGCAGATTTTTTAGGTATTAAACACTATGTTCTTGATGCAAGCAAAGAATTTCAAGCCAATGTAATAGATTACTTTAACAACTCTTACAAAGACGGTAGAACTCCAAACCCCTGTATTATGTGTAATAAATTAATAAAATGGGGAGCATTATTAGACTATGCCATAAATGAACTTGGCGTTGATTATATCGCTACAGGACATTATGCAAATATAAAAAAGGATAATAATTATTATAAATTGTATCCTGCTAAAGATACAAAAAAAGACCAATTATACTTTTTGTTTCAATTAAACCAAGCTCAACTTTCTAAAACATTGTTCCCATTATATAATTACGAAAAATCTGAAATCAGACAAATTGCAATAGAGAACAATTTGCCGACAAAATCCTCTAAAGAAAGTCAAGATATTTGTTTTATTCAAAAGCCTATGACAACAAAGAAATATTTATTGAAACATTTAAAAACTGAAAGAGGAAATTTTGTTGATATTGAAACAAATAAGACATTAGGAACTCATAACGGTTATTTTCAATACACTATAGGACAGAGAAAAGGTATAGGTATTGCGGCTTCGGAGCCTTTATATGTTGTAAAAGTTGATGCAAAAGAAAATATTGTATATGTTGGAAGTAAAAAACAATTAGAAAAAAGTGAGCTAATATTAGACAATTTTAATTTCTCATATCCTATTGAACGAAAAGAGTTTTCAGCATTATGCAAAATCAGATATAATATGCAGGCAACAGAAGTCATTGTAAATATTAACCAACAACAAACAATTATAAAATTCAAAACTCCTGTAGCAGGAATTGCAACAGGGCAGGCATGTGTTCTTTATGATATCAATGATGGTCATTTAATTGGTGGTGGGGTTATTTAACCCGGTTTAACACCTTTAACAGATAGCCGATACCAAATCCGATAGGGCCAGCAAAAGGTAAAGGTACACAAGTCCCTAGGCCAAGTCCGACTGCAGGATAATCTTTTGGGTCGATTTTTGTATGATTCCAAGCTCCTTTTACTTTACTAATACAAGTTTTTATTTGACCGTAATTATTTCTTTTAGATACGACTGCACCTTGTTTCCAACCCATTTTTGCATAATTTTTATAATATTGCTTTTTTGATTTAACATCATTAACAACACTTTTAGCTTTTGTTCTTACAAAACTTGTACAACTATTTATTTTTTGAACTGATACCATAATTATCCTTACACTAACTTTAATTATATATATAAAGTTAATTACTCTCTAAAAATTGCTTTTTATTAAAAAATATTAAGCCGAGATTTTATATCTCGGCTTATCAACATACTATTCTTCTATTGTATGCATTTTTATAAAATTAGTTGTTTGTCCAACAACATACGGAATTACACCTGTTAAGATAACTTTATCTCCAGCTTTCATACCAACCTTCTTAATTAGAATGCTATTCAATTCTTTTAAAGATCGGGTACTAATTTCCTGCTGCCAATTATGATTAACAGGAGTTATATCTCTATAAAGATTCATTTGTCTGCAAACTGTTTCACTCTTAGCCAAGGCGTAAACGGGTACACTTGGTTTTGCTTTACTTAATAGAGCAGGAGTATAACCATTTGTGGTAAATACGACTATGGCTTTGATTGACAAATTTTCTAACATAGAAACCATTGCTTTGCACATAGCAAAAGCCTGATGATTTTCAAAATCCTGCATTTGTCTTGAAAAATGATTGTGTCTTACTATTTTATTTTTCTCAAGGTTTTCAGAAATACTTGTCATCATCTCTACTGCTTCTATAGGATATTTACCAACTGCAGTTTCACCAGACAACATAATCGCATCGGCTCCATCTATAATTGCATTTGCAACATCAGATGCTTCTGCTCTGGTTGGAATTGGTTGTTCTATCATTGTTTCTAACATTTGAGTTGCAACAATTACAACTTTATTTTGAGCACTACATTCTCTTACGAGTTTCTTTTGAACAGCCGGAACCTTTTCCGGTGAAATTTCTATACCCAAATCTCCTCTTGCAACCATAATCCCGTCTGCAAGTTTAATTATATCTTCTATATTATCTAACGCTTCCGGTTTTTCGATTTTTGCAATAATCGGAATATACCCACCATACATTTCCATACAGTGTTTTGCTTTTAAAACATCTTCACCGGTTCTTACGAATGATAGTGCAAAATAATCAACCTTCCACTCTAAACCACGTTTTATATATTCAATATCCTTCTGAGTGATTGCAGATAGACTTGCTGTTCGTCCAGGAAGATTTAAACCTTTACGAGGTTTTAATAAACCACCTCTGACAACTTCAGCACGAACGGTTTCGCCATCTGTATCAAGAACTTTTAATTCCAACTTTCCGTCATCAAGATAAATTGTATCATTTTTCTTTACATCAGTAGCGATACCTGAATAATCTACAGGAATTGTTTCATCAACTTGTTCTAAAGAATGACGAAGTTTTATTTCTGTTCCGTCTTGTAATTCAATAGGTTGTTTCAAATTACCGACTCTGATTTTAGGGCCTTGCAAATCAAGTAGAATTGCTGTATTGGTATTAAGCTTCTTAGAAACTTTTCTAACCATGTCAATAGTTGCTTTATGTTCTTCGGGAGTTGAATGTGAAGAGTTTACCCTGAACATGCTTGCCCCTGCGTTTATAAGAGCTTCAATTTTATCTTCTGAGTTAATTGAAGGACCTAAAGTCGCAATAATTTTTACACCGGTCGTTTGCATAATCTGTATTCCTTATTAATTGTACTTTACACACTTCATGGTAACACTATAACCTCACCCGTCAACAGAATCTCAAACATATAACCCGATTCGGTTATTTGTGATATATTGAACACATGGAAAGAATTTTACCGATTATTTTATTAACAATTTCAAATATATTTATGACTTTTGCATGGTATGGTCACTTACGACATCGTAGTTCTGCGCTTTGGGTGGTAATACTAGTTAGCTGGGGAATTGCGTTTTTGGAATATTGTTTTCAAGTACCTGCAAACAGAATAGGTTATAGCTATTACAACGCAGCTCAGCTCAAAACTATTCAAGAAGTTATTACTTTAGTTGTGTTCTCGATATTTTCGG
>USCK01000066.1 GCA_900553205.1 uncultured bacterium
ACTCGTTGTATTGGCATCTTGTTAAAAGGTTATACGGACCGTTTCTGATAACTTTACGAGCCTGTACTGCACCTACATCTGCAGGTTCTAAACATGGAACCATTTTGTTTAAGAAATCAGGTTCAACGGTTGCATCTGCATCAAAAACTAAAACTGCCTCACCTTTTGCAAGTTTTAGAGCATCATTCAGAACTGCTGATTTCCCGGGGAAAGCATCTTTTTCTCTGATAAGAGTTTTTACTTTACCTTTATATTTAAGTTCCAAGTCTTTTATAACATTTGCTGTATTGTCTGTGCTTCTGTCATCAATAATTATGATTTCAAAGTTTTGATAATTTAATTGCATAATGTTATCTACAGTATTTGTAATAACTGTTTCTTCATCATGCGCAGGAATCATTATTGATACAAAAGGTTTGTAGTCTTCATTAATTTTTAGAGGTTGTTTTTTTAATTTACGTTTGTTGTGTTGTAGAGCGACTGTAGAATATATCCCATATACAGTCATAAAAGAAAGTAGCAAAACATAGCCCCATAGCGTGTTTACATGGTATTGAAACATATATATGAAGGCAGTCAAGCCAAGTAAAATAACAAATAAAGCTATTCGTTCTTTCATAATCTCCCAACTCCAGATTTAACTATTCTAGCAGAAACAAAACATTTTTGCTAAATTATTAAATATTCTTTACTTTTTCGCCGTTATTATTTATTATTAAATAGATGTTTAGCTTTATTAATAACTTTTTAGCACAGGTAGAACAGCAGGCAATAGAAATGGGTGCCTCAACTGATTCTGACGGTCGCAGAAAAGAACAACAACAAAAGAAACAAGAAAAGAAATGGCTTGAACAGGTTGAGGCTGACGAGGTTAAAATAGGTGGGCGTCCTCTTTTAACGGAAGCAGAAGTTCAGGTTATGGCAGAACTGTATATTGATAAATTAAAAATTGCAAATCAAGACAGACCAAAAGTTGTTGCTAAACTTGATAAGTATATAGAAAAGTTTAATGTTAAAAAATTTATGCGTGATAATCCTGATTTAACTCACCCTGATTTTTATATGGTTATATTTAATGAAACAGACAAGTTGGTACAATAATGGATATAAAGGTTTCTAAACTGAATCATGGCTTGAAAGGTTCGATAACAATACCTGCAGATAAATCTATTTCTCATAGAGCCGTTATGTTTTCATCACTTGCTAAAGGTAAGTCTATAATAAGAAACTTTTTATACGCTTCTGATTGTCGTTCAACGGTTTCTGTTTTTAAGAATTTGGGTGTGGAGATAGAGTTTATTGATAATAACATTCTTTCTGTTGCTTCGTCAGGAAACTTAAATAAACCTATTACGCCATTGGATTGTGGTAATTCAGGTACGACAATGCGGCTTGTGTCAGGAATTTTGGCAAGACAGAATTTTGATTCAGAGTTAATCGGTGATGCGAGTTTGTCAAAGCGTCCGATGAAAAGAATAATAATACCATTAATGGAAATGGGTGCTGATATTTCGTCAGAAACAGGTACTGCGCCGTTATTTATAAAAGGAAAAAGTTTAAAACCTATAGAATACCATTCTCCGATAGCATCAGCACAAGTAAAATCTTCAATTCTGCTTGCAGGATTAGGAACAGAAGGTGTTACAACTGTTGTAGAACCTTATCTTTCTCGTAATCATACAGAGATAATGCTCAAATATATGGGTGCTGATATTGAGTCCCATGACAATATTGTAAAAATCAAAAAATCAGAATTGAGAGCGTGTGATATAGATGTCGCAGGTGATATTTCTTCTGCAGCGTTTTTTATCGTTGCAGGGTTAATTGTTCCAAATTCAGATATCATAATTAAAAATGTAGGTTTAAACCCTACAAGAACAGGTATTATTGATGTTGTTAAGCGCATGCATGGTGATATCGAAATTCTGGACGAACGCATCGTTTCAGGTGAAGTTGTAGGTGATTTAAGAGTCAGATATTCCTCTTTAAAATCTTGCAGTATAAGTGGTGCTGATATTCCTCGTTTAATAGATGAACTTCCTGTTATTGCTCTTTTGGCTACTCAAGCTGATGGCGAAACCAGAATTACAGATGCAGGCGATTTAAGAAATAAAGAGGCTGACAGAATATCGGCTGTTGTTAAAGAGTTCAGAAAAATAGGTATCGAGATTGATGAGCTTGAGGACGGCTTTGTTATCTGTGGTAAACAAAATATTCAAGGTGGTAATGATGTTGAGGTTTATCACGACCATAGACTTGCTATGACATTGTATATCGCAGGGCTTATTGCTCAACAAGAAATGTGTGTTAAAGAATTTCAGTGGGTTGACATATCGTTACCTGAATTTTTACCTCTTATGGATTCTTTGTCTGTTTTGTGATAGACTGTTCTTAAACTATCGGAAATTAACTAATGGGTGATGAAGACAAACAGTATGACGCCACCCCCCAGAAATTGGAGAGGGCAAGAAAAGAGGGTCAGGTCGTAAAATCAAAAGATGTTTCTACGGCGCTCTCATTACTTGTTGTGTTTTCTTTTATTAATATGATGGCACCTTTGATGTGGAAAATGCTTAATGGGCTTTTTCGAACGCTTTATGAACAGATACCGAATCAGCATTTAGATTCCATAGGTTATACTTTTATTTTTACAACGGCAGTTATCCCTACAGTGACTATTGTCGGCTTGGTTTTGATAGTTGCGGCTTTTATTGCAATCGTCGGAGATTTTATCCAAGTAGGACCTTTGGTTGCGATAGCACCTTTGATGCCGAAACTTGATAAACTTAATCCTACAAAATATTTCAAAAATATCATGTCTGTTAAGACTTTGTTTGAATTGTTTAAAAACATCTTAAAGGTTGTGATTTTGGGTGTTGTAGGTTGGTCAGTTTATTCTGCCCATTTACAAAGTATTTTGATGTTGGCTGCAATAGATAACAATTTCGCAGTTATGATAGAATTCGGGAAATTGATTGTAGATTTCATATACAAAGCATGCGTTGCATTTTTGATTATTGCAGCAGCCGATTATGGGGTTACTCGTTGGAAGTTTATGAAGGACCAAAAGATGTCCTTTAAAGAAATTAAAGATGAATACAAAAACCAAGAAGGTGATCCACATGTCAAATCTGCGTTGCGTCAACGCCGTATGCAAATGTTACAACAAGGGGCGATGGACTCTGTTGCAGAAGCAGATTTTGTTGTCAGAAACCCAACCCATGTGGCATGCGCATTAAAATATGATGCCGAAACCATGTTATCTCCGACAGTTATCATGAAGGGTGCAGAATTAATTGCAAAAGAAATTATTCGTATAGCTGAAGAAAACAATGTCCCTGTAATTGATAATCCACCTGTTGCCAGAGCCGTATTTCGTATGGTAGAAATAGGTCAGCAAATCCCACCAGAATTGTTTAAAGCTGTAGCCGAAATTTTACTTTTTGTTTACAACTTGAAAAATAAATCAAATCAAGGTAACATAAACAATAGTTAATATTTAAATATCGATATAAAATGAATCAAAATTTACTTAAGCAATATGTTAGTATAGTCCAGAAGGTTGCCAAGATAGAGCAGAGAAGAGTACCAAACCACATGGTTGAGTATGAAGAACTCGTGAGTATTGGTATTATTGCAGTGCAAGCTATGATTAAGAATAAAACAGAAGAACAGCTTGCAAAATATAATGATGCTTATATGGGAACTGCAGTAAAGTGGGCTATTAGAAATGAACTTCGTCATAGATACAAATGGTATTCTATGAAGCATAAAGCTGATACCGAAAATGGAGAAGAAACAGAAGAAGGAGCAACTTCAGCAGGTAAGGTTAAAGAAGCCGTTTATGAAACAATCCTTTCTATTGATGGCTTGGCTGCGTCTGCAACTGATAATGATTCACCGTTTGACTTTATTAAAGACCCTTCGGCTTTACCTGATGAAAAAGCTGAGATTACAGAGCTTAGCAAACTTATTAAAGAGGCGATTGCAACTTTACCTCAGAAAGAACGTACGGTTGTTGAGTATCGTTTTTATCGTAATATGCAAGCTAAAGATATCGCAAAACAGGTAGGTTTATCACCTTCTCGTATTACAAGAATTGTCCAGTCTGCTTTGGGTAGTATAAGAGAATATCTTGCTGCTCGTGGTCGTAAGGATTATTAATCACATGAGAGAGTATCAGTTTTATATTGTACCTACACCTATTGGTAATCTTTCAGACATGACATTTAGAGCCATTGAGGTTTTAAAGTCTGTAGATGTTGTCGCATGCGAAGATTCAAGAGTTACACAAAAACTGTTAAATCATTTTGATATCAAAACAAAATTGATTTCATATCATAAGTATAATGAAAAAAGCAGAATTGATTTGTTCATGAATCTTTTTAAAGAAGGCAAATCAGTTGCTTTGGTTTCTGATGCCGGAACTCCTATGATATGTGATCCTGGAAGTTATTTGTTGAAAGAACTTATAAAAAATAAAATTTCATTTACGGCACTCCCAGGTGCATGTGCAGTTACAACATTTTTATCTCAATCACCAAGAGATGATGAAGTCTTTACATTCATTGGTTTTATGCCAAGAGGGACAAATGAAATAAATGAGATATTAGATAAGTATAATAGTTCAAATGTTGTTTTTTATGAGTCGCCTAACAGAATTTTAAAAACATTATTAGCAATAAAAAAATTTCGTGGAAATGTTAAAGTAGCTATTTCTCGTGAATTATCAAAATTGTTTGAGGAATCTTTAGTGGGTACTATAGATGATGTTTTAGAACATTACAAAGACGGTATAAAAGGCGAAATTGTTTGTATGGTATATAAAGCAGAAGGAAACAATACTGATATACTTCCTCAAATTAATAAATTGAAAAAAGCAGGATATAGTACAAAGGATATTTCTAAAATATTATCACTTTTAACTGGAATTTCAAAAAATGAAATATATAATGCTGTAAGTCAAGACTAATCGTTATTTTAACCTTTTTGTATCTTGACTTTTTAAAAATTATCGTTACAATACTTAATATAATGTTATAAAAAAGGCAATTTTTTTTGAGTTATATACTTTGTATATATACGAGGTCCCTATGAACAAAGATAAATTTAAAAACTTTACAGTAATTGACGGTGTTAAGCCTGAAACAGAAAATGTTCAGGAAACATCTCAGAATACTTACCAATCTAATCCGTTAAAAACAGATTTGTATTCAAGATTGTCTGCATTTCGTAATTCTCAAAGAAAATTCAATATTCAAGATGTGATTAAAGATTCTTTGAAATAATTTATGTACGAGATAAAGAAAAGAATATATTTGGATTTAGATAAGACTCAAAAAAGTGCTTTATGCAATTTCTTGAGAGCATTGGTTAAACAAAATTTAGAAACAAGTGTTTCTGATTTGTTTGATAAGTTTGTAGAAGATGAAGAATATTATCTACAGGTAAAAGCTTCAAGATTTCCTTTTTTAGCAGAAGTTCTTTATAATGACAAATTTCGAGAAGATACAATTTTGTATCTGAAAGAATGTAAAAAGTATTATGACTATAAAAAGTCACAGGCACCTCTTATTGCAAAACAAAAGGAGTTTGAAAAACAAAAACGCAAATTTTTGCAGAATGTAAAGATGTCAAAGGAAGCACCGACAAAGAAACAGCTTTACTATTACGATAGATTATGTAAAAAATATAATATAGAAAAATTAGATGTAGAAGAATTGTCCAGACTGGATTTAAAAAGAGAGATAGGAAAAATTATTGATGAACATTCAGGAGATAGTTGCCATCTTGGTGAATAGTGGAATTCACCCAAATGAAGCTAGAATAGAAGTAAAAATGATGATAGAACATTATTGCAACTATACTGCATTAGATGTTATAAGAGGAGTGCCTTTAGATTATGAAAAACTTAAAATTGTCAGAGAAAAAGCAGGAGTTCGTGCAAGGACTAAAATTCCTGTTCAGTATATTATTGGGCTTGCTGATTTTATGGGGAGTAAATATGTTGTTAACGAAAATGTTTTAATCCCTAGAGGTGAAACAGAACAGTTGGTAATGCGAGTTTTGGATATCCTTCGCTCTAATAATACTAAAAAAGTTTTGGATATTGGCACTGGTTCAGGTTGTATCCCTTGTGCGATTGCTCAAGGTGGCGATTATTATATAACCTCGGTTGATATTTCTCCTAAAGCGTTAGAGGTTGCCAAAGAAAATGTAAAACGGTTAGAACTTGAGAAAAAGATAAAACTTATAGAATCTGATTTGTTCTCGGCTTTAGATAAAAATACAAAGTTTGATGTTATTGTTTCAAACCCTCCATATATACCTGTTGGGACTGAATTGCAAAAAGAAGTTACATTTGAACCTTCAACAGCTCTGTTTGCAAATGATAACGGACTTGAATTTTACGAAAAAATTATTCCACAATCAAGAGAGTTTCTAAATGATAACGGGTTTATCGCTTTTGAAATTGGCTATGACCAAGGTGATGCTGTTTATAAATTGTTAGAACAAGCAGGTTTTAAAAATATTATTATAGAAAAAGATATCATGGGACTTGATAGAATTGTTTATGCGCAAAAAGCGTAGTTGCTTTTGCCAATAAAGTTATTATGTGAATAAGAAATCATTGTAGTTTGTCATTCCGAGGGAATGAAATGACCGAAGTAATCCAGAATGCCCCTGTGTCATCTTTCGCTTTGCTCAAGATGACGAACCAAACCGTCATTCAGAGGACGATTTTCTTAATAACTTAGTCACTTAACTCTTATTCACTTCTAGAAAGAATTACAAAATGTTTTCACAAATATTTGTATTAGGTGAAAATTCCTCTTTCATATTTGCTTGTTTAATTATTTGTTTACGTTTCTTTCTGAATAACATATCAACAAAGGCTTCAAGTCTTGTGATGAAACCTGCTTCCCCTGTATGTTCATCAATAGTCAAAATAAGCAACGGTTTGCCAAATTCTTTTGCTTTACGAGATATTTTTTCAACCATTAATGAGTCAGGACCACAACCGAAAGAGTTTACTGTTATCAGACCGTCAATTTTATTGTCTTTTAGGTAATGCCCCGCAGTTCCGTTCATTTCTAACTCGTTAGCCCAGTACATTTTTTGGTCTAATGTGTTTAATCCTTCCATCTTCTTTTCATCTGTAAGGTTTATTGAACTATATACTTTAACTCCCATTTTCTCAAGTTTTTGGAAAATCTTCATGCTTGCATGGTCGTCAAAAATATTATAATCATGCGCGGCAATAGCGACAGAGATTGAGTATTCTTTTTCATCATTTTCTAAGATGATGTTGCCTTCTAATGCGTTTTTGAAGGCTTTAGAATAAGGAACTCCACTTCTTGCCATTACATGGAAATTGTTATATAGTTTCCAACCCTCTTTAGATGCGTTTCTTATTGTGTCAAAATCAGTTATGCCAAAACAAGCAACACTCTCTGCTAACATTTTGTATAAACCTTGGTCTTTTTCTGATTTATCAAGAGTCGGTTCTATTAATTCAAAATCTTCTTTCACAATGTTTCTAATCAAATCAGGAAGTCCTCTGATTTTTGAACAGTTGTATATTTTAGGAGCTATAGACTGTATTGAAGGTACAAAAATTCTTTTAACTCCTTTGTGTAAAAGGTTCAAAACATGACCAACATAAATTTTTATAGGCAGACAAGTTTCCGTAACAACTAATGCCGCGCCGTTAGAAACAGTTTCTTTAGTTGTTTTGTCTGACAATACAACTTCTATACCTAACGCATTAAAGAATCCATACCAAAAAGGATAATGCGTATAATATGACATTGCTCTTGGAAAGCCTATAATTTTTTTATCGTCCATTGTTCCCCCTGAAAGTCTTGTATATATAAATAGTAGCACAAAATTTTTAATGGTATAATAATTTTATGAAAATTTTAGGAATAGACCCCGGAATGGCGATTGTCGGGTACGGATTAATTGATTACACAAATGATGAGATTTCTTTATGTTCATCAGGTTCTATTCAGACTTGTAAAGACTGCAAAGATGAAGAAAGACTTTTGGATATTTTCAATGATATGTGTACAATTATTGAGAAATATAGACCTGATTGCGCCTCTATTGAAAAGCTCTATTTCTTTAAAAACCAAAAAACAATTATTCCTGTCGCAGAGGCAAGAGGGGTTATATTAACGGCTCTGCATAAATATAATATTCCGATACATGAATATACTCCGATAGAGGTGAAGCAGGTTTTGACAGGCTATGGCAGGGCAACCAAAAAGGAAGTCGAAGCAATGGTAAAGATTTCATTGAATACTGATTCGCTTCCGAAACTTGATGATACGGTCGATGCAATAGCCATAGCAATTTGTCATTCGAGAAATTGCTAATTTTTATAATATTTTTAATGCTAATTTGCTATTTGTTTTATGTTATTCTACATCAGCATCAAATCCGTTATCCTCGTCTGATGCCAATTCTAATAATCTGTATGTCATATATGCACCTAGTGCTACAGCTTTTGGGTCAAGGTCGGTTGTCTTGGCTGCCTCTAATATAGCAGTGTTTATTTCAGGGTTTTCCTCTTTCAAGTAGTGAATCATGTTTTTTCTCCAGACTTGAACATCATTGAAAATCTCTGAAAATGCTAAAGCTGATTGGTCTTCGGTTATTAGTGGTAACATAATTATTCTCCTGATTAATATTAATCCCTTAACTTAATTATATAAGAAATTTTAAATATGTATATCTTTCTGAAAAATTATACTCTGTATGAACGACTTGAACATGTCAAAATTATATTGTTTAATAAAACAATAGGGATTAAAAAATGGCAAAAGACGAAATAAATCAAAAAGTAATTAATATCTTTAAAAGACACAACAGTGATTTACCTTTAGAGGACAATGATAAAATCAAATTCTTTGCAGGGTATAACTATGTAAAACTAAAACGTGACGAGAATGGCAAAAAGTTTATAGAACCAAACTTGTTGGCTTATGCAAAAAAATGTCACTACATCGTTCGTGTTATGCGCAAAATTGACGGTGAAGTTTGTTTGTATAACTACGATATTAAAAACGATGATTTAGTTTCGTTTATAAAAGCATTTGATAATAATGTTTTAAACGGCACAATAATTGAAATAGATAAATATTTTCCGGAAGATTTAGCATAATGAATTGTTTTTTTAGACAACAAAGAGAGAATCTTTATAACTGTACAAAACCTTATCAGTATGTAGGTGGCGAATTCCTCTCTCATAACAAAGATTTTGACAAAGCTGAAGTAAGGTTAGCTCTTGCTTTTCCTGATAAATACGAAATCGGGATTAGTAATTTAGGGGTAAGAGTTCTTTATGAAATAGTGAACAAAGCCGAAGGTTTTATGGCAGATAGAGTTTATGCTCCCGAACCTAATTACACAACCCCTACTCTTTACGGTTTGGAATCAAAAAGAAATTTAAAAGATTTTGATGCTGTCGGATTTTCTTTGCAATATGAAATGGCATATCCTACAGTTTTAAAAATGCTTGAAATGAGCCAAATTCCATATAAAAATGAATATAGAGATGATTTAGATCCG
>USCK01000067.1 GCA_900553205.1 uncultured bacterium
AGATATTTTTTGTATTCATTTTTCAAAGATTGTGGGGCGATGATTTTGCATCCAGCTCCCCATTTGAAGATGTGCCACATAATTTCCTTACTGCCACTTGCTTTGAACTTTAAAGTATAACTTCCATCACTATTGTATTTCCCTTTTTGAGTAGGGTGGAAATTATATTTTTCAGCATCTTGTGCCAATTCTTTGTTGAATAGTAATTCAACATCTAAAATTTCTCCATGATACACACCAAAAGATATGTTGGTATATTCTTGAAGGTCAAAATCACCTTTATCAAAGATTTTATCTGTTAATTTTAAATCTTCAAATTTATGTAATAAATATGTATATATATCGCTCCCTTTCGCTTTTTCTTTAGCAATCAAGTATATTTTTCACCATATATCAGCCCCAATGGCTCAATAAGTCTTTGTTTGTTGTGATAAATTCCGGTTATCATTTTAGAATTATGAATTGCGTCACGAATTAATTCCATAACAATCGGAGATATTTTATATTTTGGAGTCTGTCTGACAGCATAGCCTTCTGTTTGCATATACAATGCGATGTCATCTTCAATGGAAATTCTATTTTTACTATTGAAAACTTTTATTTTCTCTACTGTTTTTGTCAATTCAGTTTTCATCTCCAAGTTAGTTGTTCTGCGTTGTAATTGTTCAATATTTGCAATTTCTTTGGATGAAAATGTAATTAGATGACTAATAGAATAATTTGTAAATCCCCAATGCTTTTGCGTGTCATCAGTTTCTATTTCGTCAATTTGAGGAAATATACAAGTCAAACTATCTCGCATTCGTTCGGCAGTTCTGCGAGGTTCATTGTATATGTCAATAATATCATTTATCGTAACACCTGCAATTTTTGATGACATAAAAACGGCTAAGTCTAAAATATCTGAAACTCTTGAATACCCTGGTTTGTTCTCGCTCATAAATTCACCTTTTTAAATAAATATTATCACACTCTGACCGTTTTTGTCATATCGTGAATTTGTTATAAAGATGACTGAAAACTAAATATTGAGTTATAAAACCACCGGCATTTTGTACTAAATACAAAATGCCCTGTGTAGTTGTATTTATTGTTCACTTTTATTTATTTCAAATCATGTTCGATATCTTTTACGATTTGTTCTTTGGTCAGGTGGAATTGTTTATTCTGTCTGTAGAGTTGATAATTCCCGATATCTCTAAAATTCCAATTTATACCTCGTTTAACTATTTTGGCAGGGTTTCCTGCTATTATGACATTTGGTTCTTCAAACTTCTTGGTTACAATACTTCCCCACCCGACAACGCTATCGTTAGAGATTTTCGTATTTTTGCCGATTTTTACATCTCGTCCAATCCAAACATGTTTGCCGATTTCAATACTATGTGCAAAATTTTGAGGATTGCCTTCCAAATCTGTTATAGTGTGAACATCAGTACACCAAATATCTATACCCCAAGATATCATACATTTATCACCTATAGTTATTGAGGTGTCACTATCCTGCAAAAATAATCTTGCACCACAAACAATAATATCATCTCCGATAGTTATTTTACAGTTGTTAGCATCTCTTTTTGTGCCGACATCAAGAGTGTCATCAGGTGGGTTGCCTATGTTTATAATAAGTCCTGTCAGACCGATAGTTTCATTCACAGGATATATAATTCTGCCGAGATTAATTGTATTGTTACTGCCGAAAACTGCTATCAAAAGACCTTTTATTGATTTGAACTTTTCTACACTTTCAGCTTTTATTCTTACAGTGTTGTTTTCACCAACAAGGTTTATAAAATCAATGTTGTTTTCAATCATTTCTGTTCCGTCTTGTAATTCCAATATAATTTTGTTTTCCATATTTGCCTCCAACTATTATTAAATTATAAAAGTTGAGAGTAACTATCAGTCAAGTATTAATTTAATTTGATTATCATAAAATTTAGATATAGTGCAAATGTAAGCCAACAGATGTATGGAAACAATAATACAGACGCAAGTTTTGATATCGGAAAAAGAGTAATAATTAATAATAATACGGATATCCATAGTAGAGTACAGATGAATAATGCAAGTCTGATTCTTTTTAACCCAAAGAAAATAGGTGTCCAGCTAAGATTTAGGACAAATTGAAGAAGAAACAAACAGAACGGAATCAAATGTTTAATTGGATTAAGCGTCAAAAATATAACAAATGATAATAATATTAGGAGATAAACAATAGTTCAGACAGGTGCAAATAGCCAATCAGGAGGCGAAAGTACGGGTTTATTGAGATTATGATACCAAGTCATGTTTTTCATAGTTTAATAATGCAATATCTTATATAAAAATAGAATCCCCTATTTGGAAAATATAAGTGCAATAATCAAAAAGACGGATATAAAATCCGTCTTTTTGATGTCATACATACTACCTTTTTTAGAATTAATCTAAGATAAATTTATCTGTGATGTGAACAACTTTTTCTAAGTCTTTGAATACTTTGTCACCAGCAACTTTAAACAAACTAGAGTTTTTATAATTTTCATTTGCTGCGAATGCGATTGGCGCAAAGTTTTGTTCAATATTTGTATTGATACCTTTTGCTCTTAAATTGTTCATATTCTTAGAAGATTCTTGACCATAGATTGCACTCATTGGGTTGAAAACAATCTTATCAACATTATAAGCATTATCTAAGATAGCTTTGATATTGTTTCTGTATAAATTTGATTGAGTTAAATCGATGTATAAATATTTGCCATGTCCAAACTCTGTTGTACCTGCGTATGTGTTATAGATTTCAGCGTAATCAAATTTGTTGTCAGGAGTGTTTACGATAGCCAATTTGTCGCTTGAACAGTTGTTTACAGAGATGTTGCGAGCGTTGTTAATAGCAAGTGTACCGTTTTTAACTTCTACATTGTGAACAATTGCATTTGATTTTGTATTAACAGTAATATCTTTGTCTGCTATTGTAACACCTTTAAAATCGATATCATTGTTAGCTTTTGCAGTAAGTGTTCCTGCGATTGAATTATCTTTATTGAAAGTAATTCCACCTTTTGAATCCATTTTTACATTGCCTGCATAAATAACATCAGTTGATGAAATTTCGTTTGCATTAAGATTGATGTTGTTACCGTTTATAGTTGTGTCAACAACATTTAATATACCGTCAGCATTTACATTTATATTTTCAGATGCTACTAGTTTGATATTGGTTTTGTCAATTGTTAAATCGCCTGATTTATTAAGAGTTACATTTTTACCTTTTGCTTGAATATTGTTACAAGTCATATCATTGATTGTAATATCTTTAGCTGAATCAGCTTTGAATTGATTAGCTACTGATGAACCTTTTGCAAATGTTAAGTTGTTGTTGCTTTTAAATTTTGCATTGTTGCTAGCATTTACAAAAATTTCGCCTTGATAGTTTGAGTTTTTAGATGTTACCTCATTTCCTTCAAATTTTGCTGCAATATTTTTTGCTTTTGCTGTCACATTTTCTGCAAAGATTGTACCGTTTTTTGCAATAACTTTAATAGCATTTGTTGTGATATCTTTAAGATTTACATTTTTGCCTTCAAATTTTGTTGAATTAGCAGATCCAAAACCAATATTATTACTGTTTGCAATTAAATCACCGTCTGTGTTGAATGATAATTCATCTGTTGCGTTTAATTTGTATTTAGCGTTGAATGCATCGTTGATTGTTAAACCACCGTCTTTTTTGAAAGAGATATTTTTAGCATTTGCAATTAAGTTTCCACCAACATTAGGGTTTACAAAGTTTAAAGTTCCTTTAGGAGAAGTGAATTCGGCATTGTTAGCTACATTAAGACTAATTTTACCATTAATTTGGGTGTTATTAGCAACAATGTTAGAATCGTGTTTCCAATATGTGTGTCCTGATAATGGACCTTTGATGATGAATGTTGGTAAATCAAAAGCAGCATTACCTGTAATTTCTGAATCTGTAACGTTAATACCTTTTAATTGAGATTTAATAGAAACATTACCTAGAGTACTCTTATTTACAATAACATCTCCCCATGCTACAAGATTTGTATTTCCAGTTACCTTGCTATTTGAAACTTTAATGTCTCCAAAAACGTCATTATTTCCTTTTAATAAATCCCACAATTCATCCCAAGAATTAGGAATATGAACATTAGATTTTACTGCAAGATTGCCATTAATATTAGAATTTGCAATTTTTACGCTATTACTAGCTGATACGATAGAAACATTACCATTTTCTGTTTTGAATGAATAAGAATTAGGAGTTTTTACTGATGCAACAGAGATGTTGCCAGCTCCTTTTGTTACAAATTGAATAGTACCATTAGTTTTGATAGATGCGTTTGCAACTTGAATTGTGTTGCCGTCTTTGAAGTTTGTACCAAATGTTTTGTTAGCTGTTTCTGCATCAAATTTTTTATTAGTTGTTGAGGCAACAAAATCTGCTCCGTTTGATGTTTTGAAAACAATATTACCGTTTTTTGCAAAAAGGTCTGCATTAGAGACATTAATACCTTTAGCAATAATATTGATTTCGCCTGCTTTTATATTAGCATTTTGTGCAGGTGTAAATACATTTGCTTTACCTTCTTTGAAAACGATTACAGCGTAATCATTTGTATATTCTGCTTGTTCAATTTTGTCTTCAAGATTGTCACGCAAATCAGTATCTTTAAGTCCTGATAAATCTTTTGTAGTAAGAGTTAAAGTACCGAAAGTTTCAAATCTACCACCTTGCATCATTATACCGTTAGGGTTAGAAATAATGATATGTCCTTGTTGACCAGTGATTGTACCTGCAAAAGTTGACATACCTTCTCGAACATTGTTTAAAACAATATAGTTACCATTATTGAAATTTAATGTTTGGTTACCCCCAACATTTAACTGTTTCCAGTTGATAACTGCATCACCCTTAAAATTGAGTGTTGCTTCGTTTTTATTAAGTCCAAAAAGCCCACCATTTTGAAAACCAGTGAAACCTTCTGTTGCATCTTTTAAAACATCACCTGTTGTTGGAAGGTTTGCAAAAGTCGCTTGAGTCATGAAAAATGATAGACATAATGCACTAGCGATAGTCTTTTGGAGTAAATTTCCCATTCTTAATTCCTTATAACTTAACTGTCTTACTTACAATACTTACTTAATAATAAAGATTTGTAATAAAAATATATTGATATAAACATGAAAGAATTTTTACATTTTTTTACAAAAAATTAACAATATTAAATACTCTAAATACATTAAACGGTTGATTGCAACTTGAAGAATAAACATTAATATATTCATGGGGAAATGTAGCGGAATGGAAAATACTATAGATAATTCAATAAAAACAAGTTTTTCTAGCGAATTATATCGTCAATTCGGTTGGTATGACGATACTTTTGTTCCCCCTGTGCAAGAATCAAGTGATGAATTTTTTGACAAAGGTTTTGAATTCAAGCTTGTTTCAATCAGTGAAAATATGAATGTTTTAACCAAGTCTGAAAGTTTTTTTGTAACAAAGGTTCAGGTTGGTCCTCGTAATGATATTTTTATCAGAATCTCACAATCTGCTATATCTGTTATTTTGGATAAAATTCTTGGTAAAACAAACAAAAGATTTGATTTGTCCTCTATTTCTGATTTAGAGGCCAAGATTATAACATCGTTTAATGATTATTTATACGAAAAAATATCTGGAAATATTAATAAAGAAAATCTGACAAAATATCCTGAAGAAATTAACCTCTCATATTTCGTCAGAAATATGAGTTCAGATGAAAGTGCAAGGTTTGTAATTTCTATTCCAAAACAAATGCTTAACCCCTTAACCCTTGCAGAACCTGAAAATCCACTAGATGACAGGATATTTAAAGACGCATTGTCAGAAGTTAATCTTCATGTCGGTTCAACAATGTTTTCTGTCAATGATATCAAGCATATTTCTGTCGGTGATATCGTTGTGTTCGAAAACAGTAATTCGCACGAAATGACGCTTGTTTGCGATAATATATTGCAAAAATTTAATCTTAATCCGAATGAAGAATTGATAATTCCATACGACGACAACGGAGGTGACGAAATGGATAACAGCCAAAACATAACAAACCTGTGGGATAGTTTGCAGGTTGAGATGAGTGCTGAATTTGATAAAATAAAGATTTCTTTAGGTGAACTAAAAGATATTCAAGAAGGACTTGTTGTTGATATAAGTTCAGTTTACAACAATAAAGTTGCGCTAAAGGTAGGAAACAAGATTATTGCAAAAGGTGAACTTGTTATTATTAATGATAGATACGGGGTTAAAATATCAAATGTAACTGCAGAAGATATCATGGCAGGTGCACCTGTTAGTATTGCAGATGCTGAACCTATAGGGGAAGCAGAACCACAAAAATCAGCAATAATAAATCCTGATGCTCCAGCAGAAGAACAAGCACAACCTGCTCAAGGCGACGCCGAAGGTGGCGGTGGAGATTTCGATTATAGTGATTTTGATATTGATGCAGATGATTTGTAATTTATAAAATATAAAACTTGAGGAGAGAATATGGGGTATTTATCACATTTTGCAGTATATACATTAGCAATGCTTAGTGTTATCGGGATTGCTTTGTTTGTGTATAAAAAATTCAGTATGGTAAATTTCAGCAGTCGCAAATCTAATCTACTGAGAGTTGAAGATGTATTGAGCTTGTCACCTCGAAAAACTCTTTATGTTATAAACGCAAACGGTGAAAAATTTCTTATTGCAGGTGATTTGGACAGAACAACACTTATTTCTAAACTCGAACAAAAAGAACAACCAAGAGAGCCAAGAAAAGAACACGCAGTGGATTTGTCCGAATTTATCCAAAATGAAGATGTGTTATACAGTTCTTCTGAAAAAGAACCTGTTATGAAAAATTTAGTTAAGAAGTTAGGGAGAGAAATCAAATAAAATTTGATATATTCTGAAAGGTAAGAGAAATGGACTTTTTAAAAGATCTTAATCCTGTTTTACAAATGTTGGTAGTAATGTCAGTATTTTCATTACTTCCATTTATGTTTTGTTGTATGACAAGTTTTTTGAGATTTACAATAGTATTTTCAATGTTAAAAACTGCTCTTGGTACACAACAAGTACCACCATCAATCGTAATTATTGGTTTAAGTATGATTTTAACATTTTATACAATGAGTGGTGTGTTCCAAAAAATGTATGAGTACGGCTCTGTGCCTTATAAATCATCAAAAAATATAGTTTTAGCTCTTGAACAAGGGTCAAAACCGTTGAAGGAATTTATGATGAAACAAACTCGTGAGAGTGATTTAGCATTTTTTGTCGAATTATCTCACAAAACCCCACCAAAATCACCGGAAGAAATTAATATGTGGGAAGTTGCACCAGCTTATATTTTGAGTGAATTAAAGACTGCATTTGAAATCGGGTTTGTAGTTTTTGTTCCGTTCATTGTACTGGATTTGGTTGTAGCGAACATTCTTTTGGCATTAGGTATGTTCATGTTATCACCAACGATTATTTCCTTACCGTTCAAGTTGCTGATATTTATTGCTGTTGACGGTTGGGCGCTAATTGTTCAGGGACTTGTACAAAGTTATAATTAAAAATAAGAAAAGGTAATCATAATGGAAGTTTTATTAGAATATCTGGCAAAAGGTTTTATGACAATGCTTGCAATCTCAATGCCTTGTGTATTGACGGCGGCAGCTATCGGTTTGGTGGTGGGTATTATCCAAGCCGTTACACAGGTACAAGAACAAACTATCGCTGCCGCACCAAAAATTATTGCAGTATTTTTGGTTATCGTAATCGGAGGAATGGGGTTCATAAAACTTCTTACAAATTTGTTTGAAGAAGGAATGGGGCTTGCTTTTAATTTGATTCCTAAGAATGATAATTATGTTTTGGCAGCTGATTATTACAGATATACTTCACCTTTGACCCCAGGGGAATTGTCAGACAGATATCCAAGCAATTTGAAAATTCGTGATGTAATTAAAAAACCTAGTGATGCACCGTTTGCTAGTCAAGATGAAAAACTCAGGTATGACAAGTCTCAAAGAACTCCAATGCCTAAACCTGATTTTATAGAAACAAACAAAATTATAGGAAGGTAGTATGAAGAAAATATTGTTGGTATTAATAATGATGTTTGCCTCTCTGCCTTGTTTTGCTTTTCAAAACTATATGGTACTGACAGATAAACAAATTTCAAAAATAAAAGTCAGTAATGAGGAGATAATAACCGTTCAGCCTATCAAAGCTCTAAATAATGAAGGCAAAGCAATGATGATTATTCCTCACAATATCGGGTATGCAAGATTGAGTTTTTGTAAAGGTAAAAAACGTGTAAGTTTTTTGGTAAAAGTTACAGAAAACGAAACTTGTATAAAACATGTTAATGGGGTAAAACTTATTCCAATAGATTTGCCACCGGAGTTGAGATAGGAAATGGATAATTTTGTAGCACAATTAGGTATGATGTTTCCTCAGTTAAGTGTTCACATAACTGCAGGGTTAATTGTGTTTGCAAGAGTTTTGGGCTTTATCAGACTTGCTCCTGTTTTTAATAGAAAAGAAATAAATACTATTGTAAAATTATCCTTTGCATTACTTTTAACCGGTATTTTTGTAATGACTTTACATATTGGACCACCACCTGCAGATAACTCGTTGTTAGTTTCTATATTGTTGAATTTTGTTGTTGGAGCAATGATTGGTTATATGGCACAGTTGATTCTGTTAGCGATAGATGCAGGCGCTGATATGATAAACATGCAAATGGGTTTGACTTCAGCTATGGTTCTTGACCCAACTACTCAAAGCCAAACATCTTTGTTAGGTAAATGTATTTCTCTTTTGGGGATAATTATTTTTATAGAGGTTGGGGGATTATATTGGCTTGTGACAGCTTTTGTCAGAAGTTTTCAGTTGTTTCCTGTTTATGCAACTGCAATTCCTTTGATGAAAATTGTTAATATGGATTATCTTATCCAAATGACATCGAATGTATTGTACATGGGGTTACAAATTGCCTCTCCGGTACTTCTTGCAACCTTGGGGCAAGATATTATCTTGGGTGTAATTTCAAAAACTGCACCTCAAGTAAATGTGTTCCAGTTGAGCTTCTTGTTCAAACCTGTATTCGGTGCCGCAATTTTGGTTTGGATTCTGCCAATGCTTGTGAATATTATTTCTGACTATTTCCAATCTTATTCGAATATTTTTTAAGATTCGTCATTCAGAGGCGTCAGCCGAAGAATCTCTTCCAAGAAGTTAATAGGTTATTAAGTGAATAAGAAATTTAGCTGTCATTACGAGGGAATGAAATGACCGAAGTAATCCAGCGAATTTCTGTACGGCATTAATGCCGGATAGCGAACAGATTGAGGCTATTGGAACAAAGTTCCTTTGCCGAAACTCTGTGAGCG
>USCK01000068.1 GCA_900553205.1 uncultured bacterium
TCTCGCAAGCAAATCAAGCACCTGAATATTGTCAGGGGATTGCTTCAATAATTCATTGTATAAGTTTTCTGCCTCTCCAAGCTGTCCTTGCTTGTGTAAATCAAAAGCCTGATTTAACAACTCGTCCATATCATTGATATTATCACAACACAAAAAAGCTCACATGGGCTACATGGTTGAGTTTGCCCTTGCTACATGTTCCAGTCAAAATTCTTTTCGCTATATTTTGGAGCCAACTCACCTGTACCTATAGCGTCCAATCGTCGGAGCAAAGTTCCACCTTGCGAAGATGCACCACCTGTTGCAGAAATATTATTAGTACCATTCAAGGATAAAAATGCAGTCGGGTCACCTTTATCTATAGCATCTAGTCTGTTTTGCAATGTGTTACCATTGTTGTTTACTCGAGTACCTGTAAA
Source organism: uncultured bacterium (assembly GCA_900553205.1). Classification (GTDB taxonomy): domain Bacteria; phylum Cyanobacteriota; class Vampirovibrionia; order Gastranaerophilales; family Gastranaerophilaceae; genus UMGS1585. The sequence continues at coordinate 420 of USCK01000068.1, forward strand.
CGCAACATTGTTATCGGCAGGGTTCATTTTGCCGACTGACGTTTGTTGTAACCAATTTACTTTTCCGATACTGACCATTTTATCCTTATTATATTTTTATAATCTCTTATATAAATAAAGTCCTTTTTGTCGTACACAATTTCATAAGGGCTATATTTCGTTACATTCCTTAACTATTTTGCTGGGGTTATACACATATTATAACCGTTCTTGGTATAATTTCCTAGTGTATATCAGATAAGAATATACAAAACTACACAAAAATTAAGGGAGAATTTTTATGAATTATTTATTATATTTGGGCTTGACTATGGTTGTTGCATATCTAATTGGTTCAATACCTACAGGATATTTGATAGTTAAATCTAAAACCGGTCAAGATATCAGAAATGTTGGTTCAGGCTCAACTGGTGCAACTAATGTGAAACGTGTTTTGGGCAAAAAATGGTTTTTTATCGTTATGCTTTTAGATGCGTTTAAAGGAGCTTTGCCTGTAGTTTTAGCAAGTATATTTCTTCACAGCACCAGTGGCATTTATCCGGTAATAGCTGCCGTTGCAGTAATAATAGGTCATAGTAAACCAATCTTTTTAAATTTTAAAGGTGGTAAATCTGTAGCATCCGGAGTTGGTACTATTTTAGCTTTGAATTGGCAAGTTGGTTTGATAATCGCTCTTGTTTGGGGCGTTATTACATATATTTCAAAATATGTTTCATTAGGTTCTATTATAGCGCTTGGTGTTTCACCTTTTGTTATGTGGTATTTGCATAATCCTATTGCTTATATTGCATACTGTGGCTTGGGTGCTGTTTATATTATTTATCTTCACCGTTCAAACATTGTAAGACTAATCAAAGGTGAAGAAAATAAAGTTAGATAAAATATAGGGTATTTTACTTTACCTATCCTTGTTTTTGTGGTAGGTTTTAATTATTATCACAATTTAATGAGGAGCTGAAAATGACTGCAACAAAGATTAATATTGAAGATTTACCAACCAAATACGATGCTCAAGAAACAGAAAGTCGTATTTATAAGTTTTGGGAAGACGGAGAGTACTTCAAAGCTGATAACAAAAGCAAGAAACCTCCATATTCTATAGTCATTCCTCCTCCAAATGTTACAGGTGTGCTTCACATGGGACACGCTTTGGACGGAACTCTACAAGATATTCTGACTCGTTATCACAGAATGGCAGGCTACGAAGCTCTATGGCTTCCGGGAACTGACCACGCAGGTATTGCAACCCAAGCCGTAGTTGAAAGAGAGCTTAGAAAAGAAGGGCTTTCAAGATTTGATTTAGGTAGAGAAAAATTCTTAGAAAAAACTTGGGAATGGGCTAACGAACATAAATCAGCAATTCTTAACCAATTCAAGAGATTAGGTGCATCTTTTGACCGTTCAAGAGAAAGATTTACTTTTGACAAAGGTTGTTCAGATGCAGTAAAAGAAGTTTTCGTAACTCTTTACAACAAAGGACTTATTTATAAAGGTGCATATATTGTAAACTGGTGTCCTCGTTGTATGTCAGCTATTTCTGATATTGAAACAGAATACAAAACAGAACAAGGTCATTTGTGGGAAATTTCTTATCCTGTAAAAGGTGAACATGGAGCAATCATAGTTGCAACAACTCGTCCTGAAACAATATTTGGTGATGTTGCGATAGCAGTTCACCCTGACGACCACAAATATTCAGAACTTATCGGCAAAACTGTTATCATACCTCTATCAGGTAGAGAAATTCCTATTATTGCTGATGAATATGTTGACCGAAACTTTGGTACAGGTGCCGTAAAAATCACTCCAGCACACGACCCTAACGATTATGAAGTTGGTAAACGTCACAACTTCAAACCTATTTGGGTTATTGATGAAGAAGGCAAAATGAAATCTTGTGCAGAAGTTCCACCTGAATTCCAAGGTTTGGACAGATACGAATGTCGTAAAAAACTTATCGGAATGTTGGAATACAACAAATTCTTGTTAAGAACAACTGACCACGAACACAATGTAGGTAAATGCCAACGCTGTGGCACAACTATTGAACCACTTCTTTCTGAACAATGGTTTGTAAAAATGGAACCTTTGGCTAAAGAAGCAATCGCAGCAGTAAAAGACGGAAGAATCAAATTCATTCCTCAACGTTGGGAAAAAGATTACTTAGGCTGGATGGAAAATATCAGAGATTGGTGTATTTCTCGTCAGTTGTGGTGGGGACATCAAATTCCAGCATATTATCATAAAGAAACAGGTGAAATGGTTGTTGCAAAAGAAAATCCTGATCCTGAAAATTATGTACAGGATTCGGATTGTCTTGACACTTGGTTCTCATCAGGATTATGGCCGTTCTCAACTATGGGATTCCCTAATTCTGAAACAGACGATTTCAAAAAATTCTACCCTACATCAGTTCTTGTAACAGGATTTGATATTATTTTCTTCTGGGTTGCAAGAATGATAACTATGGGTCTTGAATTTACAGGCAAAGCTCCATTCCCTGTAGTTTATATCCATGGGCTTATCAGAGATGAAAAAGGTCAAAAAATGTCTAAGTCTAAAGGCAACACTATTGACCCCGTTAAAATCATTGATAAATACGGCTGTGATGCATTAAGATTTACAATGACTTCTTTATGTACTTATGGTGGTCAAGATATTAAAGTTAGTGATGACAAGTTTGAATATGGAAGAAATTTTGCTAACAAAATTTGGAACGCTTCAAGATTTGTATTAATGAACCTTGAAGGTGTTGACGGCAAAGATATTGATATGAATAATCTTACAATAGCCGACAAATGGATTCTTGATAAAATGAACTCTGTTGCTAAACTTGTAAACAGCAATATCAAAGAATACCGTATCGGTGAAACTGCTCATGCATTATATGATTTCTTCTGGAATTCATATTGTGATTGGTATGTTGAAATTGCTAAGATTCAATTAAGAGATGAAGCTCTAAAACTCAACACTCAAAGAGTTTTGAGATATGTTCTTGATATGTCACTAAGAATGCTTCACCCTATTATGCCACATATCACAGAAGAAGTTTGGCAACTTATTCCAAAAGCTGATAGTTGTACAACTTCTGCGATAATAGTTTCTGAGTTCCCTCAATATGATGAAAAACTTGCTTTCCCTAAAGAAGCAAAAGAAATGGAACTTGTGTTCAATACAATCACATCATTGAGAAACTTAAGACAAAGCTTTAATATCCCAACATCTACAGAAATCAATGTTGAAGTTAGAGCAGAAAAAGAAGAAAAACCAATCTTTGAAGAAATAGAGTCTTATATTCATAGACTTGCAAAAGTGGGCGAAATTTCTTATGGTGAAGAATCTGCACCACTACCTCCAAAATCGGCAACTGCAGTTGTTTCTTCTTCTAAATTGATTGTTCCTCTTGCTGATTTGATTGATTTCAATGCAGAAATTGCAAGACAAGAAAAGAAATTAGGCAAATTAACAAATGAGAAGAATTCTCTTGAAGGAAGAATGAAGAACGAAAAATTCGTTGCGAATGCTCCAAAAGAGTTGATTGAACAAACAAAAGAAAGAATTGCAGAAATTGAAGCTCAAGAAAAAGTTATCAATGACTTAATCAAATCTTTGCAAAGCTAAATGATATTGCTAAAAACAAATAAAAGAGTGGGGATTCTCCTCACTCTTTTTTGTATAACTCTTTCTATACTAAAACTAATTCAGAATAAATGTAACAGGGCCGTCGTTTATAAGCTCAACTTCCATCATCGCACCAAACACACCTGTTTGGACAGGCAGACCTCTATCTTTTAACTGTTGAATAAAATACTCATACATTTCATTTGCTTTTTCAGGAGTTTCTGCTCTGTCAAAGCTTGGTCTTGTTCCTTTTGCACAATTACCTGCAAGGGTAAATTGGGAAACCACCAACACTTCTCCCGAAATGTCTTTTATAGATTTATTCATTTTCCCGTTTTCATCTTCAAATATTCTGAGTTTTGCAATTTTATCTGCGATTTTTTCGGCTTTTTCCTTCTCATCACCTTTTTCTACGCCATACAAAACCAAAATCCCTGCATTAATAGAAGAAAATAATTTGTTATCTATAGTAACCGATGCCTTTTTTACACGTTGTATAAGTCCAATCATTAACAAATCCCTTTCATTGATTCATTTAACCAGTATGAGATTACGTCTATGCGTTTTTGTATAAGAGTATAGTATTCATTCAGTTTGGTTATGACTTGAGGAGTCGTTGTCATATCATAATTCTTGATTGTTTTTAAGAATGAATTTAACTCCATTTCATATTGTGCTGTTGCATATCTAAATATTTCATTCTCAGTATTATTTACATCATTCATTTTTGTATAGGTTTCGATTAATGCTCTAATTTTTAATAGCAAATTCTTATCAATTGTTCTATGTCGTTTCCAATCCATGTTTATGCGTGATGCCGTTTTACAAGATTCTTCTGCTAAGTTTTTGTACTCTTTTAGGTTGTTTTCTAATCGTAATAAATGTTCTTTAATTTGTTCGATATCATAATCAAGCTTTATTTTTGGAATAGATTTATCTATAGTAGTTAAATCTTTAACGGCTTTTGCTAATGAAACATTTTCAAAACCATCTATTTGAGCACCTTTTAATGATGTATTGATAAGTTTAATGTTATTTAAACTTTTTGCGTAATCAGAGAATTGTTGTATAAATGCAGCATAACCGGCTTCGGTTGGAATCATAGCACCATTAATACTTTTTACTGAATACAATGACTTGTTCAGAATTTTTAATCTTTCTGTTGCAACTTTTGTTCTAATTTCAACATCATCTGATGCTGATAATGAATCTCTATATTTTTCAAAATCTTTTGGAATTATTTCATATTTTTGTAGTTGTTCGTTATAAACACATTCAAGCTCTGAATATGCAGAATCTTTTGAGTAGCATTGACCTTCAATGTATGCTAAATCTTGACCAACTAAAATAATCTTAGAACATCCCATTTTTATAGCTGTATTCAAAGCCATATATGAAACTGTACCTTGAGTTCCATAGCCTTCTGTGTTTGTATTTGATATTTTTCCCCAATATTCACTTGGTGGCATATTCGCAGAAACGTGTAGATATTTTTGTTTTACAGTCAATGCATGGATTGCAGGGTGAGTAAATGGTTCTACAATCAAATTAATATCAGACAAATCTAAACCTGAAACTTGCTTAGAACAGTTATTTGACTCAACAATACATAGAAAATCTACTTTTATGTTATTTTTTACGAGTGTTTTTAGTGCTGGCCCGACTGCAAAAATAACTGCTTTATCTTGGTTTTGTTTCAAAACTTCAATATTCTCTGCGAGTGTCGGCCCTGCAGATACTATAATTGCAGGTTTATCTTTGAAATAGTTTTCAAGTTTATTGATAGGAATTTCTTTGATAAGTTCAGGAAGGTTTTTTATAGTGGTATATGTTGCACCATATAATTTTTTTTGTTTGTATGAATAATCTAAAATCACACTTCCATAAGTTAGTTCTAATGTTTTTATTTGAGTATCAAAAACATCTTTATACAATTTTCTATAACTTGGTAAGCTAGCTATTTCGATATAAGAATCTTTGTTAGAAATCTCAACAAGGAATTTTTGCATTTTCTCAAAGTCTGTAAAAATATAAACATTATCTTTAGATAAATCTCCAGAAAAATCTACAAGCGAAAAAGTGTTATACAAAATATCCGAATTCGGTTCATAAAGAATTACCAAACCTTTTGAAACACTTGAAGCGATTTGAAACAAATAACCTAACCCTAGCCCATAAATTAAATGGATAGCATTTTCATTATTTTTCAGTTTAGCAAAAGTATTTTTAGATTCTTGCAAAGGGTTTGTTTCATCATGAAGTTTGATATCTTGATACTGTATGTTGTAACCGTTTGTCTGAATCAAAACAGGTTGTTGCTTACAAGTATAAGTTCTCAATACTGTTTTTAAAGAATTATCTTTAAGAACATTTATATTTTTCTCCAACAATTTATTCATATTCTATCCTTCGCAAATCTATTTTTTAACTTTTCCACTTAGTTGTCCACAAGCTGCATCAATATCAGAGCCTCGTTCTAATCTTACTGTAACTTTTTTACCTGAATGCTCTAACAAATACTTGAACTTCATTATTTCATTGTTAGACGGTTTTTCATAGTCAGTTTTTGTTACAGGATTATATGGAATTAAATTTATATTGCACTTCAAACCTTGTAAAAGATTAGCAAGCTCTTTGGCTGATTCTATAGTACAGTTCAAGCCTTTTATCAAAATGTATTCTACAGTTATTCTTCTACCTGTTTTTTCTACATAATTTTTTAGGGAAGGTATTAGTTCTGAAAGAGGGAATTTCTCCTCTATCGGCATAATTTTCTTTCTAACTGCATGGTTTGATGCGTGCAGAGATATTGCCAAAGTTGATTGGAGTTTTTCATCTGCCAACTTGTTTATTTTAGGTACAATACCACTTGTTGAAATAGTTATACGTCTTGCTCCGATTTGAAAATCATCATTAAATATTTTCAGAGCTTTTAGGACATTATCAAGGTTTAATAATGGTTCACCTTGCCCCATAAACACAATATTTGTAACCTTTAGTCCTGTATCTCTTTGGATAGTCAAAACTTGTTCAACAATTTCTTTTTCTGTTAAATTTCTTATAAATCCACGTTTACCTGTAGCACAGAAAGAACAGTTTACAGAACAACCTATTTGAGAGCTTACGCATGCAGTTAAATTGGCACGATTATCAAAACGCATCAAAACGGTTTCTACACATTCTCCGTCGGGATATTCTATTAAATACTTAATCGTACCGTCTGAACTAACTTGTTTAATCTTTATTTTTGAATCCGTAACTGTTGCAACTTGTTTGAATTCTTCTCGAAATTGTTTAGATAAATCTGTCATTTCATCAATCGAAGAAACTGATTTTAGATAAATCCAGTTATGGATTTGTTTTGCTCTGAATTTTGAAGCATTCAAACCTAGTACTAATTCTTCTATCTCTTTTAATGACATGCCGGATAATATTTTCATTTATACATTCTCCCTATTTTTCTTGATAGAAGAAATCAAAGCTCCAACAATAAAGACTAAGCCCGATAACCCTGTAACTACTTCAGGTACTTCTACAACTGTTGATACAAACATTAAAATTGCCAAAACTCCAATTGCCCAATGAGCGCCATGTTCTAGATATGGATAACTCGTAAGAGTTTTTTCTTCTACAAGAAGAAGTGTTAAAGACCTTACAAACATCGCACCGATGGCAAGACCTATTGTGATAATTATAATATCGTTGCTTAGAGCAAAAGCTCCTAAAACTCCATCTAGTGAAAAAGATGCGTCTATTAACTCTAAATACATAAAACTAATAAAACAAGAACAACCCAAAGCCTTTTTTGTGTTGCAGCAAGATTTTTCTTTTTTACTCTCAAGGTTTTCAAGTTTGTGAGAAATTGTATCTATCAAAAGATATACAAAAATACCTGCTACTCCTGCCAATAAAACATTCATTCTTATTGGTGAAGGCTGCACCATTTGAACAGCATCAACGATTGCAAGTGCAATTAATGTATCAAAAATTTTTGTTCCAGGAAGTTGTTTAAGAGGTTTTTCTATAGGAACAATCCAATCCAATTCTTTTTTTGAATTGAAAAAGTATCCCATAAACAACATTATCAAAAACGCACCACCAAATGTTACTATTGGTGCGTGGGTTTGGTGAAGATAAAATGCGTATAATTTAGAGTTGTTAATTGCAATATTTAACACTTTCAGAATATTTATATTGGCGAATATAGAAACAACTAATAACGGAAATAGGAAACGCATTCCGAATACTGCAATCGCAATACCCCACGTTATAAATCTATGTTGCCATTTTTCTGACATTGTTTCCAGCTTCATAGCATTAACAACGGCATTATCAAAAGATAGACTGACTTCAAGTACACTAAGTACAAATGCTATGAATATACATTTAAAACCGGAACCAACTAATACATGTTCGCCCCACAAATATGCAAGGATTAAACCTAAAACGGTTACAAAAAATGCACCCTTAAAATGTTTCATATAACTACCTCTTGAGAGTAATTATATAAAACTCATACAGTGTTTTCAATCAATTAAATAGAATAATCATCCAAGTGAATTAAGAATTGCTCTTGCACCGTCTGTTTCATATTCCATTTGAGCAACTTCTTGAGTTATTCTTGCACGAGCTTCCACAGGTGTTTCCATAATTTTTTGAACGGTTTTTGAATCTAAAAATTCAAAGAAATCATCAAGCTCAACAGGTTTTACTCCTGATGATTCTGTTACAAGATTAATATTTTCAACTTCATTAGATTGTATCGGAGTTGAAACATTTTTTACTTGATTCAGAGGATTTGTACTGACATCTTTTGAGCCAAATAAATTCATAAAAATTCTCCTTAGATTGTTACCTACATTCTTCACATTTTCTATAAGCATGATGAAGATTCAGAATTGACTAATTTTAAAAATTTCGTTACATTTGTTAAAATAAACTTTGCTGCATAGAATCAATTTTTATCCCCAAATGCCTGTATCCCTCTGGTGACACCTTTCTCCCCCTTGGAGTTCTCTGCAACAAACCTGCTTGTAAAAGATAAGGTTCACAGACGTCCTCTAATGTTCTTACATCTTCGCTCAAGGCTGCCGCAATGGTTTCAATACCGACAGGCCCACCGTCATATTTTTCGATAATCAAGTTTAACAAAGCTCTGTCCGTTGTATCTAAACCAAATTCATCAATATTTAGAATATCTAAAGATGAATTTGCAACTTCATCTGTTATCACTCCATCAAATTTGATTAGAGCAAAATCAGCAACTCTCTTAACAAGTCTGTTCGCAATTCTCGGAGTTCCTCTTGAGCGTCTGGCAAT
>USCK01000069.1 GCA_900553205.1 uncultured bacterium
AAGAGAAAGATTCAAACCTGAATTCTTGAACAGAATTGATGAAACTATTTTCTTCAAGGCTTTAACATTACCACAATTATCTAAGATTGTTGATATTCAAATGGATTACTTGAGAGGTCTTTTGAAAGAACAAGATATTTCAATAGAAATAACAGATGATGCAAAAGATTTGCTTGCAACAAGAGGTTTTAATCCAATATATGGTGCAAGACCTTTGAAACGTGTAATCAGACAACTTGTTGAGAATCCTCTATCTAAAGAAATTTTATCTCGCAAGTTTGTTGAAGGAGATACAATACTTGTTGATGTAAATGATGATGAGATTGTATTCAGCAAGAAAGCATAATTCTAAAAATGGATAATAAAAAAGAGTGAATAGATATTTTCTATTCACTCTTTTCTAATTTTTAATTATGGTTTTTTCTTAATGAAAAGACCTTCAGAATCTTTTGGTAATATAACAGTAAAACCAAGCCAGTTTTTGCGAAGTTCATATCCTGCAGGAATTGTTTGCGTTCCAATTGTTACTCCCATAATATTTGGTGCTAATTTGTAGCCTGTACCTGCGAGTTTTGGTTTAATTTTTATTCTTCCAGAGAGTTTGCCTGTTTCGTTAGCATTTTTAATTTGTTCTGTTGTTAGTCTAGAAAAAGTTGCTCTCCAATAACCAACTTTGTTAGGGTCTTTAGTTTTTACAGGTTCTTCTTGTTTAACTTTTTCTCCTTTGAACATAGTTACATTTCGCGGTGTCACTGCCTGTTGAGTTTTTAGAGTTGTGAAAACAGGCATACTGTTTACGCTTCTAACCATAGCGAATCCTCCATTTTTTAGTTGTCCTACACTCTTTATCACACGTGATATTTATATAATGCGTTTTTCTGAAAAATTTTGCTATTATGTAAACAAATGTTAAGAATATAAAATAAAAAAGTCAATTTTTAAAGAGAAAAATACTTTATATAAGAGTAAAGGTTAGATTAAATAATTAAGATTAGGTTATATCAGGAGGTTTGTATGTCAAACGAAGTATCAATTCCAAAGGCAAATCCAAATTTAAATGCTCAAGGTGCATTTCAATTTATGAACAGACCAATGGAAAGTCAATATTATGAATCAGAGTATTCAATTTTCGGTAATCCATATAATGGACCAATCGGTACAACTCCTGGTAACTTCGGAACATTAGCAACTCCAATGTTCCCAACAACAGGAACCAGCACAGGTGTTGATGCCGGTACAGCTTTCAACCCTGCTATGACAGGTATGGGCATGGGAATGTTCGGTTTTGGCGGTATGTATGGTAATGTTGACCAATATGTTGATAATGCTAAAAAATGGAACAACGGTTATCACGACATTATGGATAACAATTCTGACAGATCTTCTGAAACCGAAATGAAAAACCAAAGTAACCGTAATATCGTAAATGGTCTAGCTGATTCTTTAACCTATGATTTATCAAGAATGAAAGATAACATCGAAAATAATGATATGCGTCAAGCTTGTGATAATTATGATAATCTTTACAAACTAATTGCAAAACGTGAAGGTGTTGAAATCAAGTATCACAACGGTCGTATTATAAAAGATGAACATATCAATGCTCAAATTGCTAAATGTTACAAAGAAGTAACAGGAGCAGATTTGATGGGTGATATCTCAGCTTATGGAGATAGTGAAATCGCAAATGGATTTAAGCGTAGGGTTTCTTTAGGAGCTTATGAACAAGGAGCAGCTGATGAAATCAAAGCTTATATGACAGGTGATAGATTACAAGATACAAAATCTAGAGCTTCACAAAAAATCCTTGGTGGTATCGCAGGTGGAGCTACTGCCGGAGCAGGTTTAGTAGCTGGTTCAACAGGTCTAGTTGCAAGCATAGCTTTTCTTTTCGGTAAAAATGGTGCTAAATTAGGTAAGTGCTTAGGAACAAAAGGTGTTCTAATCGGTGGTATTGCAGGTGCTATAATTGGTGCAATCGCTGGTGGTTTTACAGCTAATTCTTCACCAGATAAGAAAAATATGGAAAAAGTTTCTAATTATTAATAACCTAAATTAATTGACATAACTTACTAAAAAACCGACAGAAGAGTAATTCAGTCGGTTTTTTTAATACATATTTTATTTTTTATCTGTAGTTTGTAAATTGAAGAGGGTAATCATATTTTTCTTCGTTACTTCTTAAAAGTTTGATTACTTCTTGCAAATCATCTTTGCTTTTTCCAGTAACTCTAACTTGGTCACCTTGTATTGATGCTTGAACTTTTAGTTTAGAATCTTTAATATCAGCGACTATTTTTTTTGCAAGTTCTTGAGTTAAACCTTTTCTCAGGTTATAAACTTGTCTTACATTACCACCCAAAGCGTTTTCTACAGCTTGAGCATCAAGAATTTTAATGCTTAATCCTCTTTTTACAAGTTTAGTTTGCAAAATATCATAGATGTTTCTAAGCTTCATATCATCGCTTGTTGTGATTGTGATAGACTTGTCCGAATCAAGTTCTATATCAGAATTTGAATTCTTTAAATCAAATCTAGATTGTAAATCTCTTTTTACTTGGTCAACAGCGTTCAAAAGCTCTTGTCTATCGAATTCTGAAACAATGTCAAAACTGCTATCTTTAGCCATAATTATTTCTCCTCATTATAGTTTGTTATCTGAATAGGTGTTTTATATTTTGCTTGATTTGTTGTTACCATATTGATTACATTTTGCATGTCATCTTTTGAGCCTGTAACCTTTACACCATTAGCATGTATGTCTGTTTTTACTTTGAGTTTTAATTCTTTTATATCATCTTCTATTGTTTGTGCTATATCTTTTCCCATACCCTTTATAAGGTTAAATACATGTTTGACTTCACCACTTATGGCATTCTCTACAGTTTCTATGTTGTTAATTGTAAAAGATTGTCCGTCTGTGCCTAATGTGTCATTAAAGGTGTCACAAATGTTTTTAATTTTCTTTCTGTCTGTAGATGTTATAGTAATTGTACTATCAGGGTTTAATTCAATTTGAGTATTACTTTGACCGAGTTTATAAGTCGATAATAAATCTTGTTTTACATAATCTACAGCATTCATCAAGTCTGCTCTATCTATTCCGGATACAATATCAATACTAAATTCATCTGACATAATTTGCCTCCTTGGTTTTGTATTATTTTAGCATAAATTTTAGCACTTGAAAAATAAAATCTAAGGTTTATAATGAGTGTGTATTTTACATTTAATAAAGGATTTTTATATGAGTATTTTTGAAGCAGGTATGATGATATGTTTCGGTGCGAGTTGGCCTTTTCAAGTTGCTAAGACTTATAAAACAAAACAGGTAAAAGGGAAAAGTATATTGTTCTTGTGGCTTGTCGAACTTGGTTATGTTCTCGGAATGATACACAAGGCTTTGTATAGCTGGGATATTGTATTCTTCTTATATCTTTTAAACTTTGTTCTTGTAGGTGCTGATATGGTACTTTATTATATATACAAAAACAGAGATGAAGAAAAAGTTATTGTTTTAGAACGCGATGTAGAACAATCTCGATTGGTAACAGTTCCGGTAAGACATTAAATATTTTTTTGTAATCTAATCCCATTTATATCTATAGAGTGGCTGTTTTGTGATTTTTACATCTCATATAAAAAACATTCTACAAAATGATTTGGCTCGATTTCTTTTAGAGATGGTGCTTTTATAGTGCAAATTCCGTTCATTCTTTTAGCACATCTTGGGTTGAATCTACAACCTTCAATTTTCTCTTGTATATTTGGTGGCTGACCTTCTATAGTGTGTAATTTTTGCGAGTTTGTATTATTGGCAGGGAGAGAATTTAGTAATGCCTTAGAATATGGGTGCAACGGCTTTTCAAAGAATATCTTAGAAGGTGCTTTTTCTACAATCTGTCCTGCGTACATAATATTTATTTCGTCAGAATATTGCCCGACAAGATTTAGTTCGTGAGAAATTAAAAGAATAGATGTGCCAAGATTTTCTTTTATATCATTAAGTATATTCATTATTTGCGCTTGGATAGTTACATCTAATGCCGTTGTAGGTTCGTCAGCAATTATGAGCTCTGCATTTGTTGCAAGTGCCATAGCGATAATCGCTCTTTGTTTCATCCCCCCCGAAAACTCATGTGGATACATAGATAGCTTTTCTTTCGGGTTAGGAATTTTTACGATATCAAGAACTTCTATTGCTTTTTTTATCATATCCTTTTTAGATATTGAATTGTTTTTATTAATAACTTCAAATAATTGATTTCCTACAGTGTATAAAGGGTTTAATGATGTCATGGGGTCTTGTGGTATCAGTGCAATTCTTGCCCCTCTGATATCTCTCATTTTACTATCTTTAACTTCAAGCAAATTTTGGTTATCAAATATTATTTCGCCTGAATTAATAACTGCATTTTTTGGTAATAATCGAAGAATACTCATTGCTGTCATACTTTTTCCACAGCCTGATTCTCCTACTAATGCAATCATTTGTTGCTTTTCAATATTCAAAGAAACATTGTTTAGAGCTTTGAATAGCCCTGATTCAAGGCAAAATGACATTGAATAATTTTTTATACTTAACAAACTCATATCCATATTATACATAAATCAATAAGTGTGTATATTGATTAAATGGAGTATTATTTATTGTTGAAAATTGTTTGTAATAGTGTGGATATATTCAAGGATTTGTGAGAAATATTCCAAACTGGAATCGCCGTTTAATATTATATCCATATCTTTTCTTGAAGGGATAATGTATTTTTGACCTGCTGACAAGATATATTCCCAATGCTTTAGTGCGTTTTCCATATCTTGGTTTCTTTCATCTCTGGCTCTTGTCAAGAATCTTCTTCTTCTGACCTCAAGGTCTGTTTCAATATAAATCTTTATATCAAATAAGTCTTGGATACCTTCATACATTGTAGCCATACCTTCTACAACTATAATTTTTTGAGAAGGAACGAATTTAGAAAGAGGTATTGAAACTCCTGTTCCGTTTGGCAGATACTCAGGACAATAGATATCTTTTCCTTGAGAAATCTTTTCTAAATCATCTCTAAGTACATCAAGTTGAAAGTTCTGAGGTGAATCTATATCATATCCGTTATCTCTAAGATTATCAAATCCACCGTATTTGGAAATAAGCTCTGATATATCATTGAAATAGTTATCTGTTGTAAGAATAGATACAGGAAGTTCAAAATTCTTGATAACATTTTCGATTTCTCGACATATTGTAGATTTACCAGATGCAGATTCTCCTGTAATTCCTATTAAAAAACGCTTATTAGGATTGTTAATAAGACGCTTTGAAAAACGCGCGATAAAATCGGGCTTGATATTTATAAATACAGGTACAGACGCTTTTTTGTCATAGGCAAGAACCTGCTTAAACTTCGTTTGAAGATAAAACGCAAGCAATTCTCGTCCTGTTTTCTGATTGAAATCGGGTTTATATATTTTGTCTTTTGCGTGAACCTCTTGTGATATTAAATCTGAGATTCCGTCTGTTGTGTTGTTGTTATTCATACCACGCTTTTCTTAGATTGTATTATTATATATTACACAGGAAATAAAAAATTTCCAGTCTTTTTTTATAAAATTTTAAAAATAGATAATTTTTGTATTATTATGTAGGTATGAATAATAAGATTTTGGTCGTAGATGACGATAGAGCGATAAACGAATTAATAAAAGTTAATCTTGAGCTTGCAGGGTATCTTGTAGTTCAGGCTTATGACGGAATAGAAGGGTTTGCCGTCGCAAAACAAGAGTTGCCTTCTTTGATTATTCTTGATGTGATGATGCCTGATGTTGACGGTTATACCGTCGCTCAAAGGGTAAGACTGAATCCTGAACTAAAAAACACACCGATTCTGATGCTGACGGCTTTATCTCAACTAAATGACAAGGTTAGAGGGTTTGATATCGGAGTTGACGATTATCTGGTTAAACCATTTGAAATGGAAGAACTAAAGGTAAGAGTAAGAGCTTTATTGAAGCGAACAAATCAAATTCCAGAATCAGTAGCTGTAAAAGAATTATTGAATTATAAAGAAATCACTCTTTTGCCTGAAACATACAGTGTAAAAATTAATGATGATATTGCGAAACTTACTCCTATAGAGTTTGAGATATTTTATTTGTTATTCCAAAACCATGGGAACATGGTATCTTCTGCAAAACTATTAAAAGAAATATGGGGTTATGAGCCTGATGATGATGTTGAAACAATAAGGGTTCATGTGAGACATTTAAGAAGTAAAATCGCAAAAATCTCTGGAGATAAGAAGTATATTGCTACCATATACGGTGGTGGGTACAAGTTGGATATATAAATTCCTTCAAACGAATGATTAGTTTTTTTCTAATATCTACTATCATTTAATAGTACATTACTATAATGGAGATATGTTATGAAGAAAATGATTTTAATTGCATCTATGCTTTTATGCTCAGGTGTTGCTTTTGCTGACGGAAATGCGTTTACTCCTTTGAACTTTGATGAAACTCCAAGTATTTCATCAGCTCAAACTAAACAAGCAGCTACAGAATCTGCAGTAAAAGCTACAAATGTTCCTCAAGCCGAAGAAGCATTAGGCAACGGTAATATTCAAAATGCTATTTTGCAGTTAGACAATGCTCAAGTTGATATCAGAAACGATTTGTTAAATCTAAAAACAAAATATGCAGATGTTGATGCTCAATATAAACTTGTAAAAAATGAAAGAAACGCATTGAAAAAACAAATAAATGCTGTACAAAAAAGAATCAATGCTATTGATAAAGCAAAAGAAAAAATCAGAAAGAACATGATTTAGTTCTTGATTAAAAGTTTTTTAGGTAGAAAATCTTGTTTTTACAGGGTTTTCTATTTTTATGCTTAAATTTTCTTAATAAACTAGCAAAAAAATATTCCTTTTGGTGTTGTTATATATGAATAAATATATGTGTGTGTAAAAGGAAATATTATGAGATTAAACATGTTTAATTCTATTACCCCTGTGTTCAAAGGTCGTAGAGAAGACAGAAATACTGTTCAACAACTAAAACAAGATAACAACTATTCATTAACAGAGAATAACCAAATAAAAATTAATAATGCTATAGATAATTTAGCAAATGAAAAAGGCGAGAAGAATGTTAAATTCTTGCTTGATGTTGCTGATGGTTTGCAATACGGAACAAATATTGATTTGGGTAAGGAATCAAAAAATAACTGGAAAGAAAAGTTGCACAATGCTGCTAACAAATCCTTGAGCATGTCTGATCCTATTACACAAAAGAAATATGCACCTGAAATGACCAGAGTATTCTCTGAAATGAAAGGCTTATCAAAAGATGAAAAAGATATTTTAAAATCAAGAGAAAGTATTCTTTCTCGTCTTGATATGAAACAATTAGAGAATGAAAAGAATCCAAATATAAAAAATGTTCGCAGTAATCTAGATTACTTTATTGCTTCTTCGGAAACTCCAACGAAGCAAAAGAAATATATTTTAAATAGACTTGATTTCTTTTTAAGTCCTGATTATAAGATTAATCCACAATTAAAAAACAAAAAGACTCAAGCTGCAGCCGAAATGATTAATGATATTGTAGTTGATACAAAAGAGTCTAAAATCCCGAATACAAAAGCTATTAACCAAAAGCACCATGGTATGTGTGCTGCTATTTCTATTGCAAGAAAATTGACCTCTTATGAGTATAAACCTCAATATGTAGATAGCATTATGTCTGAACTTGATGATTCAGATAAGGTTATGGTTTATGATAAAACTCGATTGGGTCAAGGCGAAAAAATTCCAGTAGAAAAAATCCCTGTAGATTTTGATGATGCTGAACGCAAAGGATACCGTATTGTAGATGCTTCAACTACACATTGGATGCATATTGCAGATAGTTATAACGGCAAAAATGAGGCTACATATATTCCTTTTGATGCCGAAAACTTTGATGTGAACAGAGATAATCACTTTATGAGAGCAATAGAGGATCCTGAATATTCTGCAAAGCATAGATATTACCAAAGTTTGTTATTATCTAAAGATGCAGTAGGCAGAGCTAAAGCATCAAAACTGAAAAAAGATATCAAATATTCTGATAATTCTCGTACAAGAGATAAAGATATGGATCAACTTCAAAAAACAAATAAATTGATAACATCAAATCTTAATGAAGTTGTGTCAGGTTTATCAAAAGAAGAAGCTCACAAAGCTCTTTCAGATGTCTTATCCCTACAGTCTAAGACTTCAAAAGATATTGATGATATAAAAGACGATTCTACAAAATATCATTTTCTTCCAAACGAAGAAGATATAATGAAGGAGCGCAAGATAAAAGCATTTATCAAAGATACATATAGAGATCGAGTGAATGAAGAAAAATTAGATAACAAGATTTCTGATATAAGAGAATTGGCAGAAACCTCTATTGATATTCAAGATAAACTGCAACCTGCATCTTCTCAAGGTAAACAAGTCTCAAAAGCCAGAGAATTATATGAAGCTGCAGCTGCATATCGTAATGCCAGTCTTATGACTATGAATGACAGTGATTATAGAACAGATAAAATGATTAAGTATAATATTCCAGATGAAGAAACTTTGGTTTTAGAAAATTTGGATAAAACAATTAATCATGTAGAAAAAACAGGTGATAAACGATATATTAATCACTTTGCTTCTATATACGGAACAGAACCTACAAAAGATGCAACAGTTCAATTCTTAAATGTTGCAAAACAAAGTGTCGGACAGTCTGTAACTCTATATTTAGATGAAGCATATCGTTCTCTTGGTATGGGAAATCGAAAAGAGGCTCTAAAATCAGAAATCTCAGGCATGAAGAATGCTATGCTTGCAGGGGATAATCAACTTGTTAAGTCATCAGCTTTCTCTCTAGGTATGAAAGATGCTGATAAAACAAAAGTCGTAAAAGAATACAACAAGTTTGAAAACATTTTGTCAGGAGATGCTACAGAAAAACAATATAATGAAATCTTTAATAAGGCAGGATACAAAAACCAAATGCAGGCTTTTGCAGAGGCATTTTCTGTTGTTAATGATGCGTTTGAAGATAAAACCGATAATCCTGTAAGTAAACAAATTATAAAAAACTTCAATGAGGCTAACGGCATAAAAGGTGATAGTGTAACTATTGATTCTCACAAGGCTCTACAAACTATAGGAAGTCAGTTCAACGCAATATCTCAAAACTATTCTTTTATTCGTTCATCTTTAGAAATAAGAGATGAAAAAAATA
>USCK01000070.1 GCA_900553205.1 uncultured bacterium
GCAGCGTCATACATAACAACAAGAGCTTGCCCCATTGCTATTGCGAACTCAACAGAATCAAAACCTCTTAATAACCCGACTGTAGTTGATAAACCTACAACACAAGCTGAATGTGCGCTTGGCATACCTCCTGTTGTTGTAAATAGTCTAAAATCCACTTTTTTATCCATTAATAAATGAAGTAAAAATTTTATAACTTGCGCAATAATAGGAACTGTCAAACTAATAAATAAAACTTCGTATCCGGTATTTACCCAATTTTCGATACTCATTAAGACCCCTCTACTTTGTGATTTTAGATTTCATATTATCAACAATATTTCTGAATACTTCAGAATTGTACTTGTCGATTATATCATAAATCTCTACAAAAAGCGAGTTAAGTTTTTTCTCAGCTTCTTCTAAACCATATAAAGAAACATAAGTAAGTTTGTCAGAAGCTTTGTCTTTACCTACTGTTTTGCCCAATTCTTCAAAAGTAGAAATTTCATCTAAAATATCATCATAAATTTGAAATGCTAAGCCAAATTTGTTCGCAAAATCATTCATCTCATCAAGTGCTTTTTCATCAGCCCCAGCTATAATTGCACCAGCTTTCAAAGCTAATCTGAACAAATCTGCAGTTTTGTGTGTGTGAATATATTCTAATGTTTTTGCATCTTTAACTTTTGCTTTTTCGTTTTCAATATCAGCAACTTGTCCTGCGATGATTCCATAAACTCCAGCAGCTTTCATATATTCATTTAAGACTTTCAAAACTCTTTCTGCTGGAATATTTTTTGAGTTTTCAATAATTACCTGAGGTCCGTATGATAACAAGGCATCGCCTGCAAGAGTTGCAATAGCTTCTCCAAAAACTTTGTGGTTAGAAGGTTTGCCACGTCTAAAATCGTCATTATCCATACAAGGCAAATCGTCATGAATAAGGCTTTGTGCGTGTAGCATCTCAATAGCACACGCAGTTGGCATTGCATCTTCCATATTTCCACCAAATATTCTACAAGCCTCAAGACACATCACAGGTCTTAAACGCTTTCCTGGAAGTGTTGTTGTATATTTCATTGATTTGAAAATATCTTCTGGATATTCAATTTTCATGTATTTATCTAATGCTGTATTTATTTTTTCAATTAATTTTTCCATTTTTTATGTCCTTTATTTATAATTTTACTTAATATAACTTTGTTAAAAGGGTTGAAAAGTTTATTAAAATAGTTTAATATTATAAATGTATAGTCCTAGACGATGTACCATTTTTATGGAGTTGCTAGGGCTTTTGCTTTATTACATCGCTAAATCTAAAACTTGTTTCAAATATTTTTGCATATTCTTCTGATAATGAATATAGTATCCTTTTTGTCTGCTCATACATGTTTTCAATTCCATTTTTATTATTTATTATTATTTCATGATGGAAAATCCTGTTTCTTAAAGAAATTTCTAATGCAGCTAAAAGTGGATAAAAACTTTCAGCTATTTGTATATTATAAATATAACGTCTTAAAATTAAATCTGAATTATCATTATCATTAAATTTATAAGAAGATAATCTATCAACGCTTATATTTTCTATAATTTTTGATAATTTTTTATCTATAAAATTCATGTTTCAATTATAACATAGATAAAGCCAAACAAGTTACGCATCATCTTCTTCTATATTAATTTGTTGTTTCAATGTTCGTCTTGAACCCTGACGTTTATGTGCGCTTATTTTTACTGCAGTTTTATTATTGTTTTGTTTCTCAAAGGTTTCTTTTTTCTTACCTTCATATTTGATACGTTCTTTATACTCTTTTGCCTCTTTAACAAATTCAACATAGCTTTCGTATCTAGATTCTGAAACATGTTCTTTCACTGCACAGTCAATTTCATTTATATGTAAGCAGTTTTGGAATTTGCACCCACCTAAATGTGGTTTCATTTCTCTAAAAAGTTTTCCAACTTCCCAAGGTAAAAGAAAATCAAACTTTAAATTACTGAATCCGGGTGTATCTATAATACGTGTGTTTTCAGAGATTGTCATAATCTCACAATGGCGAGTCGTATGAGTACCTCGTCCTGTTTTTTCACTTATATTTTTTGTTCTTAAATGAAAATCAGGGTTTAAAGCGTTCAAAAGACTAGATTTCCCAACACCTGATGAGCCACAAAGTACGGAAGTTTTGCCTTCCATTATCTCTTTAAAATCCTCAATTCCTAATTTTTCTAGTGCAGAGGTAAAAATAATATCGTAACCCATTGGTTCATAGATAGAAAAAACTTTATCTATAATTTCTTCGTTTATACTTAAGTCGTTTTTATTAAAACAAAGTTTTATATCAATTCCACAATATTCACCAAAAGCGATGTATCTATCTAATTGATGTAAATCCAAATGAGGTTCTTCAATCGCTGAGACAATAACTATTTGGTCAATATTTGCAACTGTTGGGCGAGGAATAAAATTTTTGCGTGGCAAAGATTTGATAATATATCCGTTTTCAAACTCGACATAATCACCAACACAGATTTTTTTTTGTTGTTTTTTTAAAACATCACGAAGTTTTAGTTCAAACCGGTTTTCGTCTGATACAACATAATAAAAATCTGAATGTATTTTGATAATTTGTCCGTTTTGCATAATCTAACTTATTTAGCCACCTCTACAAATTGTTGCACAATATGTTGCAGCGCATCGAATTGTGCAAGTTTTGATGCATTTGTTTTCAAACGAGTTTGAAGCTCCTCGTCTTCTAAAAGATTATTAACTATTGCTAATAATGTATTTGGATTTGTTTCAGAATCTTCTAGATAAACGCAAGCACCTTTTTCTTCTACAAACTTAGCATTACGTCTTTGGTGGTCAGAAGCTGCATGTGGATATGGTATCAAAACAGGTGCAACATCAGATGCAAAAATTTCTGATAAACTCAAAGAACCTGCACGAGAGATTACAATATCTGCTGCTTTTAATACTGTAACCATATCATCAAAATATGGTCTGATAATTAAGTTTTTATCTCTATGATTATTTGGATAAATTTTTTCCAAACGCTCCATAACACTTTGATAATTCTTCTTACCAGTTTGGAAAATAATCTGCAAATTATTAACCGTAGATAATTCTTTTATGATTTCAACAAACGCATCATCTATTGATTTTGCACCTTGTGAGCCACCCATAACAAGAAGTACAGGACGTTTATAATCTAGAGTAAGTCCAGCTCTTGCAAGTCCCTTATTCAAAGTTTTAAAACGGGGTCTTAAGGGGTTTCCATTTACATGACAATTTTTGTTTTTAATAAAATCTTGTGCTTTATCAAAAGCTAATGACACAGCAGATGCGTAAGGTGCAAGTTTTCTTGTAACAAGCCCTGGTTGAGCATCACAATCGTGCATCATAAACGGAGTTTTACCTTCCAAGATAGACGCTATCATAATAGGCGCTGACACATAACCACCTGTTCCGAATATGGCTTTTGGTTTGTATCTGTGCAAGTAAAACAAGGACTGCATAACAGCAATACCAAGTTTGAATGCCCACCATATAAATCTAAACCCTATTTTTCTAGGCATACCTTTTATATAAACAGGTAAAAATTTATATCCTTTTTGTTGAACAATAGAATATTCAAGATTGTTAGGATTTCCGACATAAAAAATTTCGACATCATCACCAAGTTCAGCAAGAACATCAGCTACAGCCATTGCAGGATAAATGTGTCCACCTGTTCCTCCCCCTGTGATAAAAAATCTTCTGCTATTAATATTCGACATTTTGTTGTACCCTTATTTTTTTTACTCTTTTTTTAGAAATGTTTAATAATATACCAATCATCCATAAAGAAACCATTACGGAAGAACCACCGTAACTGATGAATGGCATAGGAACACCTGTTGCCGGTACAAAAGAACTTGCAACAGACATATTTAAGAATGCTTGGAAACAAATAGAGAAGGTCAAACCGACAGCCAATAGTTTGCCGTACATATCAGGACAACGAGAGGCGATTACAAACCCTCTTTGTAATAATGTCCAGAATAGTATTATAATCAAAACACAACCGACAAAACCCAATTCTTCACCAACAACAGCAAAAATAAAGTCGGTATGCGCTTCCGGAAGCCAAGCCAATTTTTGTTTTGAGGCACCAAAACCAACCCCATAAAGTCCACCTGATGCAAACGCTACAAGCGACTGGATAATGTTATACCCTGCACCCAACGGGTCACTTTCAGGGTGTAACCAAGTTGTAATTCTTGAAGATTGATACCCCTTCAAACCATGTAATAAAAGAACAGGTATAACTGTTGCGCCCATCATTCCGATTAGTTTTATTGAACCACTTGAACACAGATACAGGATAACAGATGTCATACCCAATAATATAACCATACTCAAGTTAGGCTGGATAAAGATTAATCCCACCATTACCAAAATAGGGAAAAATGCAGTCGTCCACTTGTTAGGGTCAGTTATATTTGCATCTTTATGGAAAACTTTTGCGAGGAGTAATACAACGGCAGGTTTTGCAAACTCTGACGGTTGCAAACTCAATGGTCCAAGACTAATCCACCTTTGCGCACCGTTTACAATATCCCCGAATAAATGTACTGCAATAAGTAAAAGTATAACTATTATTGCGTACATATTGGTAATATTCACAAGTTTTCTGTAGTCGTAATTGCTCAAGAATCTCAAACCGAGATATCCCACAACAACACCAAGAATTTGTTGGAGTGCAAATTTTGCTGGATTTACACCCATATCAACACATTTAGGAGCACTTGCAGAAAAGATTACCATTACCCCGATAACAACAAGAAACAAGACAACAACCATTAGCGCCTTGTCAGGTGGAGTAATAATAATATTTTGTTGAGTTGTACTCCCTTCGGTCTGAACTCGTCTTTTATTATTTCTTTGATAATACATAATTCTTAAATACCGTTCCTCTTTCTTCATATCCCTTGAACATATCAAAACTAGCACATGCCGGAGATAAAAGAACATTGTTTGGTTTTAATTCTATAGCCTTATCTATGGCACTTTCCATAGAATCTGCCCTTAATATATTATCAAAGCCTGATTTTTTCAATGCTTCTTCAAACCTTTCGGTTGCTTCACCTATTAAAATAACTGTTTTGATATGTTGTTTTACACTTTCGCAAAACTCATCAAGAGTTGTCAGTTTGTCACGTCCACCTGCAATTAATGCAACATCTGTGTTGTTAAAAGAATTTATCGCAACAATAGATGCTTCAGGATTAGTCGCCTTTGAATCGTTATAAAAAGTTATTCCATTATATTCTCTTACTTTTTCAAGTCTGTGTTCAGGAACAACAAAATTTTTTATTCTTTCTTGAATATGCTCGTTTGATATGCCAATAATTTTTGCCATAATCACACTGCACATTATATTTTGATAATTGTGATGCCCAATTAATGGACAGTCAGCAAGTTTAATGATAAATTCTTCTTTGCCATTTCTTTTATAAAAAATTGATTCGTCTTTGATATAACAACAATTATCATCAACCTCTTTATCAAAAAGAAATACTGTTCCACCTGCTGTTTTTGAGAATTCTAAAAGTTTTTCATCTGCACCATTTAAAACTGCAAAGGCTGACGCAGTAGGATTTCTAAACAGTTTTGCCTTAGCATCAAAATAATTTTCTAATGTTCCATGCCAAGTTATATGGTCAGGTGTAAAGTTTGTCCAACAAGCAATTTGTGCTCTAAACGCATTTGTATGCTCCATTTGGAACGAACTTAATTCGCATACAAAATAATCAACATCATCATCTAACAATGATGTCGGAGGAACTCCAATATTACCACATTCAGGTGCTTTGTATTCTGATGAGAGAATATGAGAAGTAAGAGCTGTAACAGTTGTTTTGCCGTTTGTACCGGTTATCCCGATAAACGGACGACCTGTTTCTTTGTATGCAAGCTCAATTTCTGAAATTATTTGGATATTTTTTTCTTGAACTTTTTTGTATAATTCAGACTCTTTTGGGACACTAGGGCTGACGATTGCCATATAAGAATCGTTTAAAAATTCGTCAGAATTACCACCAAACTCGATTTTTATACCCAAACCTTCAAGTTCTTGAATATCTTTTAAATCTTCTTCTTTTTGTTCTCTATTTTCGGTTATAAAAACATCTGCACCATGGCGAGCAAGATATTTTGCAGCAGATTTTCCACTCATAGAAAATCCCATTATTAAAACTTTTTTATCGTGCCAATTAATCATTATAAAACTCCTATGTGGAATAATTCAAATAAAAGAACTGCAAGAACAGAAAATATGCAAGATGCTATTGCAAATCCTTTAACGATTTGACGTTCTGTAAATCCACATAATTCAAAATGATGATGGATTGGTGACATTTTAAAAACTCTTTTGCCTGTTAATTTGAAACTTGTAACTTGTATCATTACAGATAAACATTCAATAACAAAAACTCCAGCTAATATTATTAGATAAAGTTCAAACTTACCCATTATTGCAAGAGTACCTGTGTCACCCATAAATACTTGTGCTTTAGGCTTGTTATATTTCAAAAATCCAAGTAAAGCACCAGCCATCGCAGCTGAAATAATCGCAATATAATCATAATGAGATAATAGAGCAATAGCAGAGCAAGCGACAAAAGCAGGAACACCTGTTGATGCAGCTAATCCGTCTAATCCGTCAGTAAGGTTATAAGCATTTGAAGCTCCTGTAATTGCAATAACTGCAAGGATAGGATACCACCAGCCTAAATCTATTACATAGTTCCCTATAGAAAGTTGTGTTCCAAAAGAACCATACATTTGGATTGCATAAAATATTGGCAACAAAGCAATTATGATTTGACGCAAGAATTTACCACGAGCAGAAAGTCCTTTGTTTTCGTGTCCTTTGATTTTTAGAAAATCATCTTGAAATCCTGCCAGAGCATAGAATAAAAATGTAATTAATATAATCCATGCAGAATCAGTAAATTTTTCAGCCATAAAAAGAGTTGTTACTGATGCTAAAAGTGCCGCTATGATAATAAATACACCACCAGTTGTTGGAGTTCCGGCTTTTTGGTTATGTGATTCTGGAGCTTCTTCTCTGATATATTGACCAATCATTCTTTTTTTCAAAAAGTCAATATAAGGGATTCCAAACAGTAGGCATAAAATGAGTCCTAATAAAAAGGACACTGATGTCATTATCATTTAATATTCTCCTTTATGTAATTAATAATTTCTTCAAACTTCATAGAACGAGAAGCTTTAAAGAAAATAGTCTTGCTATCTTTTATATTTTCTATTATATACTGTCCAACTTGAATATTGGTTTGGAAATTATTTGTTGAATCAATCTCTCTTGCCAATTCTCCAACAGTAATAATAATATTATTCAAAGTTTTATTTTCTTGAATAAATTTACCAACTTCTCTATGATAGATTTTTTCGTTCTCTCCAAGTTCACCCATATCTCCTAGAACGATAACAGAGTCGGGATATAGTTCAAATATTGTTTTTAACGCAGCCTTCATAGATTCAGGGTTGGCGTTGTAACTATCGTTTATAATATCAAATCTGCCGACTTTTTCAGATTCCCACCGTTTTTCTATCGGCTTCTCTAAACCTTGAGCAATTTTTTCTTCCGAAATCCCGAGAATAAGCCCTGCATTAATTGCAGCAAGTGAATTTTCGATATTATAATCACCTTCAATATTAAGTTTGTAATTATGATTTTTGTATTCAAATTCTGAATGCCCAATTTTGCGTGACAAAACTTTTGTATCGTCTATTGAATAAAATATTTTTTTACCGTCAAAATTAAGATGTTGTTTAATCAACTCCTCATTATGTCCAATAAACACACCGTCAGGGTTTTGATATTTTGTAACTTCACATTTGGCTATTGCAATATTTTCTCGAGAGCCAAGACGTCCTATATGAGCCGTTCCAACATTACAAATAATTGTAATATCAGGAAGTGCATATTTAGAAATAAGTTCTATTTCACCTAACCCTCTCATGCCGGCTTCTAATATAAGCACTTCTGTATCGTCAGGCATTTCAAATATTGTTTGGCAGAACCCGATTTCATTGTTATGATTTAGAGGGGTTTTAAAGGTTTTATATTGTTGAGATATTACAGAATAGACAAGCTCTTTTGTTGTAGTTTTGCCGGGACTTCCTGTAATCAAAACAACTTTCGGATTAATCTTTTGACGCCTGAAACGAGCAAGCTCAAGATAGGCAATTTTTGTATCAGGAACTTTTATCCCGATAGCGTTCGGAATATTTGTTTCACCTGTTGTTAAATAACCTATAGCACCTTTATCTACTGCTTGTTGGATAAACTTTTCACCGTCAAAATTTGCACCTTTCAGAGGGATATAAAAATCACCTTGCTCTATCGTGCGTGTATCTGTAGATATCTTTTTAAACTCAATATTTTGGGGAATATCAACCCCTAGCCCTTCTATTCTCATAGAACAATTCTACAACAAATCAAAAAATTAGGGAATTAATTTACATTTTTTTAGAAGTTAATCGTCATTCAGAGCCGTAGGCGAAGAATCTCTTTCAAAAGTTATTAAGAGCTAAGTGATTAAGTTATTAAGAAGATTTATTGCCTACAAATTTACAAATTAATCCTTTTTAAAAGTAATCTTTTTTTCCCAGATGTTATCATTGTTTCCCCAAAAGTCAAATAAACTCTCACTTATCTCTTTTGCATCATAAATGGTATTAGATATAGGTTTATTATCTTCTAAAATTGAACACAGAAAAGAATTCTTAGAAAGCTTTAAATCTTTATAAACTGTATTACCTTTTTGCTTTGCAAATTCAACAAATTCTTTCGTTCTTTGTGGAGACATCATAGCCATCTTATATGTATGGCTTGAAAAGTTTGACTCAGGAATTGAATTTATAACAAAATCCTTGACATCATTTATAACATCATTATATTCAACCCATTCAACTTCTTTACGATTAACCTTTACCTGTTCAATGTTATGAACAAGATTGTCAAAAGAAGCTCCGGCTTTTTTAGCTGCATTTTTATTCTTTATCGCCATACCTGCAAGAGCAACTGCGGCTAATGCACCGAGTCCAAGCCCGACTTTCATTGCATTAGACATACCTTTTGACTCAGGTTTTGACTGAGCATTTGTTTCTGCTGCCTTTTTAGGTTGTACTTGTTCTGTTGCTTTGAAATTTACACCTGCATAGTTTGGAGAGATTGTTGTCATTAGTAACCTTCTTTTCTATATCTAAT
>USCK01000071.1 GCA_900553205.1 uncultured bacterium
CAGCCAAGGACTTTTACAATAGCCCCTTTTTTGCTGCCCAGAGCGACTTTATCAATATTATTAATTTCTAAATGATGTCCAAATAATTGTGCAATTTTCATCTCTTCTTAAACTCCCGTTACAAATTCTATCATAAAAAGGCAATTTTTCTAACGAAAAATTCTTTATGTATATAAGGAAGGTTAATAAGATTGTCTATAAATAGTAAAATAATTAATAATGGTTTAAAAGATATCGCAAATTCAGGTTTAAAAAAAATGCCGAGCTTTGTGAAGCTAGCTCAGCATCAACTCTCTGAATTAAAAGATTCTGAGGTGAGAGAAGTTTTCCAAAACTTGTATGAAAAAGTTTTTGTGAATAAAACTATAAAATTTAAAAATATTTCAGAAAATTTGCCTACTATTGCTCAAAAAGTCGATATGGTAGAGAATCCTGAAATAAAAAAAGAATTATTAACTACATTACAGGATTTAGCTAAAAAAGATAAAAAGGGTTTTAAACAATCTTATGAACCTCAAATGCAATATGTCGAAGATTTGGCAGATGCAGTAAATGTTTTGAATGACAAATACCAACGATTAGACAGTGAACCAAGAGAATTTTATAAATACTTGGAAAAAGGTGACAGTTGGTTTCTGGATTTGATAGACGGCAGAAAAGGCGGACCTGTTACATACCGAAGTGGGACTGCTTCTGATAAAAGAATTCAGGTGTCTTATGAAGATTACTTGGAGGAGTATAAAAAACATGAACATCTTAACTTGCCTCAAGTTTATCAAAATAATTTGAAGCTGGATAGTTTAAGAAATTTCTATGATAAATATCAGTTTAAAAAGCCTGAGGTTGCTGATACTCTTTATAATTCAGAATACTTAAAAACTGTAAAACCTGAATTGAAGCCTGTGTTTGAAGAAATAAAAAGTAAATACGGTACAGATGTTATTACATCTAATGTTAGTACAACAAAAGAAGATGCTGAATATGTTAAAGAAGAATTGAAACTTTGGAAAGAAAATGGTGGCAAAAATTGTCCTGTTCCAAGACTTTTAGATGTAAATGCTTTAGATATGACTTTGCAAAATGAAAATTCAGCAGGAGTAGCGTTCCCTAGAGGAAAAGTAGCTGTATTAGATTTACTTGCTCAAGATACATTGAAAAAAGGCTCTACATTAAGACACGAACTTACTCATATAGTTGATATGGCATACGAGAATAGACCGAAAAATGATTTCACAATATTATTTGAAAAACTGAAATGGGCTGTACTTAAAAAACTACATAAAAAAGAATGGAATAGAGAATTGGAGAATGCAGGTATAGCTTCGGAATTTCATCGAAAATATGCTTTGTCAAATCGTTTGGAATTAAAAGCAGTAACTTCAGAAGCAAGAAATTATAACAGTTTTTCTGCCAAGTTTTTGAAAGATGTTATAGGGCATTTTAAAATGCCGTATTTTATTTTTGAAATGCCTCAAAATAAAGTCAGAGAAGCCAGATTAATGAATGATTTTCGTAAACAAAGTCAAGGTTAATATAATCTTATTATTTGCCTAAGAATAATTATTATGAGATAATTATTTTCGAGGTGAAAATATGAATATACTTTTATTGAAGCAAGTTGCATTGTTTAGTGCGTTGATAGGTGGGGCTATTGGTGTTATTACATTGATTCCGTTTGTAGGTACACTATCATTTTTAACATTGATACTTTTTCTATCAGCAATAATTATTGTTTATTTGAAAAAACATGATTTGATAGGTATTATTGATATGAAGGAGGGTGCAATCCTTGGAGCAGTAATTGGTTTTGCTTCTTTTGTTGCATTCTTTGTCGTGTTTACACCTCTAAGCATTTTGATAGGGTTTATTGCAAAAACATATTATGTAGGTCATTTGCTTAGAATTTTCTTTGAAAATTTTGGTGGCTTCTTTGTGATGATAATGTTGTTATTCTTCTTGGCTTTAATTTCAGCTTTGATGAACGCTTTTTCGGGATTAACAACAGCTTATGTTTATGAGCTTTTATCAGGACTTAAAAAAGCTGAAAATGAAAATATAGATTTTGAAATAAAATAGGTGGATAAAGTGGAATTTGAATCAAAAATAAGAACAATACAATGGATAGACAATGTTTCGAGAATGGTTGACCAAACCAAGTTTCCGGAAGAATATGTCTATGTTGATATAAAAACAGGTGATGAAATGTATGACGCTATCAAAACTATGATAGTAAGAGGTGCACCAGCTATCGGTATTGCAGGTGCTCATGGTGTAGTTTTGTATGCCCAAACTTTAGAAAAAGAAGGTTTGTCAGCTGATGAATTTAAAAAACAACTTCTTGAAAAAAGTACATATTTAGCCTCATCAAGACCAACTGCCGTAAATCTTATGTGGGCAGTTGAACAACAAAAAGAATTAATCAAAAATTCAAAATCTGATATCTCGACAATGGTTGAAGAATTAAAAGCTCAAGCTATCAGAATGGAGAATGAAGATATTGAGATTAACAAAAGTATTGGCAGATACGGTGCAGAGGTTGTTCCAAAAGGTGCAACAATTTTGACTCATTGTAATGCTGGTGCTCTTGCGACTGTTGGATATGGAACGGCATTAGGGGTTGTTCGTTCAGCTTATGCAAACGATAACACAATACAAGTTTTTGCTGATGAAACAAGACCACGTCAACAAGGTGCAAGAATTACAACTTTAGAACTTACTATGGACGGAATTCCAACGACCTTGATTACTGACGGAATGTGTTCTTATTTTATGAGCAAGGGTATGATTGATATGGTTGTTGTAGGTGCAGACAGAATTGCTGCTAATGGCGATACGGCAAACAAAATCGGTACATATACAGTAGCAATAGCTGCAAAATATCATAATGTTCCGTTCTATATCGCTGCTCCTTTGTCAACAATAGATACATCAATAAAATCAGGTAAAGAAATTCCTATAGAAGAAAGATCGCATGATGAAGTAACCCATATTAATGGAAAACCTATTTGTGCAGAAGGTGTAAATATCATCAATCCAGGTTTTGATGTTACTCCAAATGAACTTATTACAGGTATTATAACTGAAGTTGGAATACTAAAACCTGATTATAACAAATCTATAAAAGAAGCTTTTGAGAAAAAAGCTGGAGTTTAGGTATAAAGAAAAGCCTCAATTAATAAAATGGATAATTTCTATTAATAGAGGCTAGAGCGATGAGGATTTATAATATTATTTTAGATGTATTATTTAAAATAACATTGTAGGTTAGGATTAAAAGAAGTCTTTAAAAACATAGACTTAAAGGCTAGGAATAGGTAGATGAAAGTAAGAAAAAAACTTTTAAACATAAAATTGTTAGATAAATATATCTTGAAACAAGTAATAGAAATGTTTATTATGGGTGTTCTTGTTTTTACATCTATCATTTTTGCTTCAGATACTTTTATTACCTTGATTAAACAAATCGCAAAATACGGTATTCCGTTCAAAATAGCGTTTATTTTGGTTATTCTGACTTTGCCGTCAGTGTTTGTAATGACGATTCCGATGGGAATTCTTTTGTCAACAGTTATGACCTTGAACAAATTGAGCTTGGATTCAGAATTGACCGTTATGAGAGCTTGTGGAATCGGGTTTAACAGGATAGCAAAACCTGTGTTTTTGTTTGCTATTGTTATGGCGATAGTAAGTTTTACTATCAATGAAACAGTTGTTCCTGTAATGACAAAGCAGTCTAAAGATTTGGCTCTGTGGTCATTTTCTCAAAAGAATGTCCCTGACGGAAAACACAATTTTACATTTGAAGAAGTCGGGGATAACGGGAATTTGCGCAGATTATTTTATGTAGAATTTTGTGAAAACAAACATCTGCATAATATAACATTACTTGATATGTCAAAAGATGATACTATCCATGTTTTGCAAGCAAAAGAGGGTGGAACATCTCCTGACGGTTGGTTGTTCAATAAAGGAATCGTTTATACAATAGCCGATAGAGGAAAGATTTTAAATTCAACCTTCTTTGATGAATCTGTCGCTCAATTTGGAGTTGATTTGAAAAAAGAAATGAATAAGAACCTTTCAAGTGAAAGAAACTTTATGCAGTTGAGCCATTACTTGAAGGTTACAAAAGGGTTAGAAGATGATAAGCAAAGAAGTTTGATGATTGATTTGTACGACAAAATAGCTTTACCATTAACTACTATTGTTTTGGTGTTGATAGGCATTCCTTTGGCGATTACGCCACCTCGTGTTCGATATAACAGAGGGTTTCTGTTCAGTATTTTGATTATCTTTGCATATTATTTGATAAGAGCTTTGTCAATTTCGTTTGGGGAAGCTGGTACGCTATCGCCGTTTATTGCAGCTTTTTTGCCGAATATAGTTTTGACTATCGCAGGTGTTGCTCTTTATTACAGAAAAGTATTTACAATTACTTAAAGATTATTAACTATTGTAAAATTTCTTACACTGTCTGAAATTCAGCCTTATAGAAAGACTTTATATATATACAATATCCAATTTAAGAGGTAGTTTTATGATAGATGAGTTTTATGTTGACACAAAGCGTGGATCGATGATGGTTTCAAATGATTTGGTGAATGAAATTTCAGGTTATTTAGTCGCTCAGACCGATACCAAAGAAGAATTGGACAGCCTATTGAGAAATAAAGCAAAAGAACAGTATGCAAGAAAAGAAGCTCTAAAACGAGCTTATGAAGAAGTCCCTATACCTGCTGGTTCACTCTCAATTGAAGTTAGACGAGAAATACAGCAACAACGAAATAATTTGGTTGAAAAATATTATAAAGAATATTTAGAAAATTATTAATAATAATCTTTAAAAATACGGCGAACAAAACTCTTTGTTCGCCGTATTTATGATAAAATTTTCTTATGGATATTACCGAAGTAAAAAAAATATGGGATGAAGTTAAGGAAGAAATAATAAGAACCGTACCTGCAACATCACATCCTTGGATATTACCAATGGAGGCTGTCGGTTTTGAAAATGGTATATTTTCAGTTATAACAGGTCAGGCTTTTGCTATCCAAATTATTAGAAAAAATCATTATCAACAAATTTTAGATGTGTTTGAGTCTTTAGGGTATCATTTACAAAAATTTGATATTATTTATGATGAAGACCTTTCAAAAAGATTAAAAAAAGAAAAAGAAAAAGAGTTAAAGGCTCAAAAGAAATCTGAAGAAAAAGCCTTGAAAGAAACTGCATTTGATGGAATGGCAAAAATGCAATCTCAGTCAAATCTGAATCTAAAATACAAGTTTGAAAATTTCGTTGTCGGTGATAACAATAAGCTTGCGCATGCCGTTGCTTTTAATGTCGCTCAACACCCAGCAGAGAAGTATAACCCTTTGTTTATTTATGGTGGTTCAGGGCTTGGCAAAACTCATTTAATGCAGGCTATCGGACATTATACTTTATTTAATAATTCAAAACTGAGAGTTCGTTATATCAAGACGGAAGATTATGTTAATGAGCTTGTTGATAACTTGAGAAAAGGTGGCGATACCAACGATAGAATGGCAAAATTTCGCCAAAAATATCGTAATGTAGATATCTTATTAATTGATGATATTCAATTTGTTGAATCAAAGAATCGTACAATGGAAGAAATATTCCATACTTTTGATGCTTTGTATAATAAAAATAAACAAATTGTAATAACGTCAGATAGAGCACCAAAAGATATTCCTACACTTCCTGATAGGCTAAGAACAAGGTTTGAAATGGGTATTGTGGTTGATATTACTCCACCTGATTATGAAACAAGAGTTGCAATTCTTACCAACTTGGCAGAGCAAATGGGCTTGAATGTGCCGTTTGCAGTGTATGATTATATTGCAAAAAATTTTGAAAGTAATGTAAGAGAGCTGGAAGGTGCATTTAACAAGGTTACTGCTTTTGCTGATATTGAACAAACAGAAATAACACTTGAGTTTGCAAAAAAAGTTTTGGGTGCAGAGATTAATGTCAAACAAATAGATATACATGAAATAGCTTATGTGGTAGCTGAATATTATGGTGTAACAATAGATGCTTTAAAAAGTCCGGCTAGGGCTCAAAAGATTTCTGAGGCTCGCAGGGTTGCCGTTTATTTGGTAAGAGAAATTACAAAACTAAGTTATGAAGAAATTGCAGAGTTTTTTGAGAAAAAACACCCTACAATATTGTATTCTTACCAAAAAATGAAAGAAGATTTGAGAATAGATAATAAGTTGAAACAAATAGTTAGAGAATTGAAGCAAGCAATAAAATACAATTCTTAACTTGTAAAAAGTCGGGTTATATTATAAAATATACCCAATGGAGAGGTAATATTATGAAAACTATCGAAGGTGCTTTAACTACAAATGGAGAAAAGTTTTGTATTATAATAGCAAGATTTAACGAGTTTATCGGCTCAAAACTTTTGTCAGGAGCTATTGATGAATTAAGACGACATGGAATTGATGAAAACAATATTGATGTTGTATGGGTTCCCGGAGCGTTTGAAATTCCGATTGTTGCAAAAAAATGTGCAAAATCAGGAAAGTATAATGCAATAATCACATTGGGCGCAGTTATAAAAGGCTCTACATCTCATTATGATTATGTTTGTGCAGAGGTTTCAAAAGGTGTTGCCTCTGTTGGTCTTGAAACAGAAATTCCTGTAATATTCGGAGTTTTGACAACAGATAATATAGAACAAGCTATTGAAAGAGCCGGCACAAAAGCAGGTAACAAAGGTTCTGACGCTGCAAAATCTGCAATCGAAATGGCAAATCTTTTAAAACAAATATAAGGGTGTTTGATGAGTGAAATTATAACAGAATATCGTAACGAGAATACAAAAGATATTGATTTGTTGCCAACTATTGATATTGTGCGAAAAATCAATAACGAAGATAAAATAGTTGCACTTGCCGTAGAATATGAATTAGAAAATATTTCAAAGGCAGTAGATGTTATTTCAAAACAGTTTTTGAAAGGTGGTCATCTGTTTTATTTTGGTGCGGGTACTTCCGGTCGTTTAGGAATATTAGATGCTTCCGAATGTCCTCCGACATTCAGTGTGGACTCTTCTATGGTTCAAGGAATTATTGCGGGTGGTGATACTGCAATGAGATTTGCTATAGAAGGAGCAGAGGATAATTTTGAGGCTGGTTATGAAGATGCTCAAATTCTTGAGAAAGATGATGTTTGTACAGTGATTTCTGCAAGTGGAAATCCAAAATATCTTTTAGGGGTTCTTGCAAGAGCAGAGGAAGTCGGTTGTAAAACGATAGGTATTACTTGTAATTCAAAAGCTAAGATTGCAGAAGAAGTCGGAACTCTTATTTGTGTAGAAGTAGGCCCGGAGGTTATTGCCGGCTCTAGTAGAATGAAGGCAGGTACTGCTCAAAAAATGGTTCTGAATATGCTTACTACAGGTTCAATGATAAAAATAGGTAAAACCTACGAAAACTTTATGATTGACTTGAAGGCAACAAATGAAAAACTAAAAGACAGAGCTATAAGAATCGTATCTCAAATTGCAGATGTTTCTTTTGCTCAAGCGTATGAAAAATTAATAAATTGTGATTGGAAAATAAAGACTGCTATTGTTTCTTTGAAATTGAATCTGTCAAAAGAAGATGCAGACAGAAAATTGGAATTGAATAGTGGAGTTCTAAGAAAAGTATTAAATAAGTAGAGGGATTAGTATGAAATTAACAGTTCTAGGTGCAGGTTGTTGGGGATTAACTTTGGCTTGGTTATTGACAGATAACTTTGAGAAGGTTTGTATTTGGGGACGACAGTGTGATTTGAGTGAAGATTTGATTCAAAACAAACACGCATCTAAACCGTTAGAAGTTCAGTTGAAAGACAAAGTTGAAATAACATCAGATTTGTCTTCTGCTATCAAAGATGCTGATATTATTCTGTCCGTTGTTGCGACTGCCGGCATGAGAGATGTTTGCGAAAATTTGAAAAAAGCAGGCATAAAATCTTCTCAAATACTTGTTAATGCTTCAAAGGGTATTGAGTTAAATACTTTAATGAGAATGTCACAGGTTATAAAAGATGTTCTTCCGGAACAAAAGGTAGCGATTTTATCTGGGCCAACTTTGGCAAAAGAAGTTTTGCAAGGTAAACCTACTGCTGCTTCTGTTGCTTGTGAAAACATTGTTGATGCAAAATTTGTACAAGAACATTTGAATGTTCCAAACAAGTTCAGATTATATTCAAACAAAGATGTTATCGGGGTAGAACTTGGTGGCAGTTTGAAGAATGTTATAGCGATAGCATCAGGTTTTGCTCATGAGATGAAGTTGGGTGATAACTGTATGGGCGCACTTCTAGCAAGAGGTATGGCAGAAATTGTTAGAGTTAGTGTAAAACTAGGTGCAAGTCCATCAACATTATATGG
This sequence comes from uncultured bacterium, assembly GCA_900553205.1. Lineage (GTDB taxonomy): Bacteria > Cyanobacteriota > Vampirovibrionia > Gastranaerophilales > Gastranaerophilaceae > UMGS1585. The sequence continues at coordinate 8,415 of USCK01000071.1, forward strand.
GTTATCAGGCATGGGTGATTTGATTGCGACTTGTTCAAGTCCGATGTCTAGAAACTATACGGTTGGTTCTTTGTTAGGACAAGGAAAAAAGATTGATGATATTCTTGCAACTTTAGGTTCTGTTGCAGAAGGGGTAAAGACTTCAAAAGCCGTATGTGATTTGGCTGAAAAATTAGGAGTAGATGTGCCGGTATCAAGAGCAATTTATGATGCTGTTTATACCGATATAACACCTCAGGAAACATTGAGTAAATTAATGAATAGAAAATTAAAAGAAGAAGAAAACTATGATTAAATATGCAGTAAATTATTTGAAGAATACTTTTGTACCATTAAATGTGCCTGAAAATGTTGTGTTGGTTGATGGACAATATATTTTAGCAAGAACAGAAAAAGGCGAAGAAGTTTTAAAAGTTCATATTGTGAATTCTGAAATTGCAAAATTATGGGAAAAGTCTAAGAATAAACCTGAATCTTTTGAGTATTTGAGGGTTTTGTCAAAACAGGATTTGGCTACTTGGGAAGAAATAAAAAAAGATGAAGTAACCTCTTTCTTCAAATGTAAGGCATTGGTTGAAAAACTAAAACTTGTGATGAATTTGGTTCAATGTCGTATTACATTTGATAGGCGCAAGATTACATTTTATTATACTGCTCCCGAAAGAGTTGATTTTAGAGAGCTTTTAAAAGAATTGACTCAAGTTTTTAAACGTACAAGAATTGATTTACGTCATATTGGGGTAAGAGATGAAACCTCTAT
>USCK01000072.1 GCA_900553205.1 uncultured bacterium
GTGGAATATTTGGTTTGTTTTCTACGTTAGGTTTTGGTTGCGTAGGTTTATTAGATTCTGAATCAAGTTCAGAATGACGTGGAGGGTCAGGCATGTTTGGTCTGTTGTCCACGTTTGGTTTTTGTTGTGGTGTATCAGGTTTGACTTCCTGATTTACGTTCGGTTTCTGTTGTTGAATGTCAGGTTTTACTTCCTGATTTACATTTGGTTTTTGTTGTGGAATATTTGGTTTATTTTCCACGTTCGGTTTTGGTTGTGTAGGTTTGTTAGATTCTGAATCAAGTTCAGGATGTTGGTTATTATTAACCCCTTTATTTAAAGTTTCTTCAAAACTTTCTTTTGCATTTCTAATAACACCTTCTCTAATATCTGATTTTAGATTTTCTTGTTTTTGTTTATTTTGTTGATAATACATTTGAGGCATATCATCAGCAATAGAATCTTCGTTTTGTAATTGCATCAAAAGTTCAGGTAATGTTTTGGGTAAATTCATTACTTTTTTTACATAGCTTGAACGTTCCATACTTGCAAGATAGTTCATCTTCAAATCACGTCTTGGGTGAAGCATTTCTTCTCGCATTTCTCGAACAAGATTTTCTGCTTGTTTTGCTACATTTATCTCAGTAGATTCATTAACATTTACAGATTCGGCTCTATCGGTTTTATGAGTTTGAACTGTTTCTTGTCTAAGTTGTTTATTTATTAAAAGTTTCCGTAAATATAAAGGGTCCATAATATTATTATTACTGGATTTTTGCAATAATGCAACAAAATCTCTAAAAAATCGTCTATCTTATAGAGTGGAGTTAGTGTATTAAACTAATGAGGAGAATAGCTGATGAGTACAAATAGTGTTTCAAATATTAATGAAAATATAAAAACATTCAATTCAATCGCATTAGATGATGATATTTTACAAATGTATCTCAAAGATGTTGGTAAAACTAAAATGATTAATCATCAAGAAGAACTTAGACTTGCAAAACTTATTGCAGAAGGAAATCCTACAGAATCACAAAAGGCTAAGCAAAAACTTGTTAATGCAAACCTTAGACTTGTGATAAGTATTGCTAAAAAATATATAGGAAACGGGGTTTTGTTTATGGATTTGGTGCAAGAGGGTTCACTAGGCTTGATAAGAGCTTCAGAAAAATTTGATTATACAAAAAATTTTAGGTTTTCAACCTATGCAACATGGTGGATTCGGCAAACTATTACTAGGGCAATAGCAAATAGCTCAAAAACAATTAGAATACCCGTTCATATGCTAGATAAAATCAGAATATACAAAAAAACATTTTCACAATTTATTTATGATAATGGTAGAGAGCCAACAGATATAGAGCTTATGAACTTATTGAAAATTTCTAAAAAGAAATTACATTCAATCAAAAAAGCAATAATATCAGAGCCAATAAGTCTTGAAACTCCTGTAACAGATGATTTGACGATATCGGATTATATAGAAGATGATTCATGCCGTTCACCTGAAAGATATGTAGAAAAAATATCTATGACAAAAGATGTGGAAGAAATTTTGCAATATCTTGATGAACGTGAAAAAAATATTATAATAAAACGTTTCGGGATAAACGAGCAGGAATGTCAAACTCTTGAGCAATTAGGTCGTTGTATGGGGTTTTCTAAAGAACGAATTAGACAGTTAGAGAACGAAGCCTTACGTAAATTAAGAAATAACGAAGCTTGCCAAGAAAATAGAGTATATCTTGCAGTGTGAAATAAATAAGAAAAATGTTCTATGATTTTGAAATTGCAAAAAATTTGGGGTTTGTGCAATCCCAAACCTCGCACCAAATATTCTTTCTTTGTTGAATGATGTTGCTATCGCTTGTAATGACAGTAAAATCGCAACAAAAAACCGAGTTATACAACTCGGTTTTTTAGGTGGTTAAAAAAAAGGGGGTCAAAATAAACCCCCAAAGTATCAACCAACAATTTCTTTAACATCTGAAGCCAAGTTTTTAGAATCAATCTTAATGCTTGGTCCCATAGTTGTTGTTACATAAACAGACTTAACATAAGTACCCTTTGCAGATGCAGGTTTTGCTTTCAAAATAGCTTCTGCTAATGTTGCAAAGTTTTTCTTAAGGTCGTCTGCTGCAAACTGGATTTTACCAACAGGACAGTGAATCATACCTTGCTTGTCAGCACGGAATTCAACTTTACCTGCTTTAGCAGCTTTTACAGCACCAGCGATGTCTAATGTTACAGTACCTGTTTTAGGGTTTGGCATCAAGCCTTTTGGACCTAACACTCTACCTAATTTACCTAACATACCCATACAATCAGGTGTTGCAATTAATGTATCAAATTCAAACCAGCCACCAGCGATTTTATCAATGATATCTTCAGTTCCTGCAAAATCTGCTCCAGCTTCTGTAGCTTCATTAACTTTTGCACCTTTTGCGATAACACAAACTCTTACTTCCTTACCCAAACCTGCAGGTAATACTACAGTTGAACGGATTTGTTGGTCTGCGTGTTTTACTTCGATACCTAATCTCATGTGGCATTCTACTGTTTCGTTGAATTTGCAAACTTCTTTTGATACTTCTTGAAGTTTGTCTATTGCATCAGAAATACTAGCCGGTTGTACAAAACCTTCAAGTAATTCCTTTGTTTTTTGTTGTTTTTTTGTTAATTTTGCCATTTTTTTATCCTTTCATGGTCATAGCGGACAATTACGTCCTTCCATTTGTAAGTCACTAAACTAATCTACTACTTTTACGCCCATTGATCTGCATGAACCTTTAATCATATTAACTGCTGCTTCCATAGAAGTTGCATTTAAGTCGTCCATTTTAATCTTAGCGATTTCTTCTAATTGTGCGTGAGTGATTTCACCAACTGTATCTTTTTTAGTATTAGAAGAACCTTTAGATAGGTTTAATGCTTTTTTAATTAAGATTGTTGCTGGAGGTGATTTCGTTATGAATGAAAAACTTCTGTCTTCATATACATCAATAACTACAGGAATTACATATCCAGCTTGTGATTCTGTTTTAGCATTGAATTGCTTACAGAAATCCATGATGTTAACACCGTGTTGACCTAACGCAGGACCAACTGGAGGTGATGGATTAGCTTTACCAGCTTGAATTTGTAGTTTAATTTTACCTACTACTTTTTTTGCCATTTTTATCTCCTTTCGTGGTAATAACGGGGGGCGTCCCCTTCCACATTACTGTTTATGTTTGATTAAATCTTTTGTATTTGTTTGTATTCAAGTTCAACCGGAGTTTCACGACCGAAGATTGATACGTTAGCTCTCAATTTTGCCTTATCAGGATATACTTCTGTAATTTCTCCGATAAATTCAGCAAATGGGCCTGATACAATTCTAACTTTATCACCAACTTTAACATCCAATTCGATTTTTTGAGTTTGAGCTGATGAACGGTTGATAATTTTTTTGATTTCACTGTCTTTTGCAGGAATAGGTTTTTTAGCAGAACCAACAAACTTTGTAACACCTGCAGTATGACGAACTACGTACCAGCTATCTTCATCCATAATCATTTCAACAAGTACGTATCCAGGGAAAATCTTTTCGTCTTTTTCTTGTTTTTTCCCACCTTTGATTTGAGTGACAGTTTTTTGAGGAACTTCAACTCTGAAAATTCTATCTGACATATTCATATATTCAATACGTTTTTCAAGGTTGCTCTTAACCTTGTTTTCGTAACCTGAATATGTATGTACGATGTACCAGCGTTTTTGCTCTTTCTTTTCTTTTTTTACAGGTTCTGTTGCAGTTTCTTCAACAACTTCTGTATCAGCTTGTTCTAAGATATTTTCTTCGTTTTCAGCCATCTTTTCACCCTATCTGGTTGGAATTAAACCCAACACTGCTTTAAATATAATATCCATCAAATAAACTGATACCGTAAAAGCAAATACGATAATTACTACAAATAAAGTTTCTGCAATAACTTGACGTCTTTCTGGCCAATTAATCTTTGACCATTCAAGTCTTACTGCTTTTAAGTATGCAATTATGTTATTTACAGTATCGTTCATTCTGTTTCCTTTTTATATAATTCGCGCCCTGAAGGACTCGAACCCTCGACATCCGGTTTTGGAGACCGACGTTCTACCAACTGAACTAAGGACGCATATTAGAAGCCATTAACCCTCGACAGAAACCTAATAACTTCTATAAATTCCTGAATCTCGTCCGATTATAATAATGCTTGAAACCTAATACAATAATCAACTGCCTAATCGGACTATACCACCCGAACTAAACTATTTTGTTTCCTTATGTACAGTTTTCTTTTGGCATTTTGGACAATATTTGTTTAATTCAAGTCTTTCTTTGTTAGTTTTTTTGTTTTTAGTTGTTGTGTAGTTTCTTTCTTTGCATTCTTCACAAACTAGAACTACCATCTTATCTACTTTACCTTTGATACCCATTTGTCTTTTCCTTTTTAATTATGTTTTCCATTTAAAAAAGAATGTGCTACTGTCACATTCTTTTTTATTATCGGCTCTATCATACTATATTAAACATGTTTAAATTGCAAATAAATTGTTACTAAATCTTAACTAAACAAGGGTTTAGGCAAAGTCTTGCTTCTGTAACTGAAAATTATAGAAAAATTACAATATCTTACTGCTTGCCTCGCAAATCATTTGGAGGGTTCTTGCCAAATCCTGAACGAGTTTTTATTGCGCCCCAAGCTCTATACATTCCGTTTTCATAAGTCACCAGATAATAACCACCCTCTGAAATGTATTCTATTGTTGCATTTTGATAAACATATTCCTCCGGCTCGGGTGTGATAGAATCCTCAGCATATTTTGCTTTTAATACCTTTTGTATTTTTTCTTTAGTGCGTTGTTTTCTCGGTTTGTATTTAAAATGACCTGTTTTATATGCTTGTTCTTGTCTGTATTTTTCAACTTCTTCCTGACTTTCTGCAAGTTTAAACACAGGAATAACAGCCATAAGCTCACCTGATTGTATAAACAACAAAAACTCTTTGTCATCACTCAGCGCAAGCTCGTACATGCCGGGTTTTAGGTACTTTCCGTTATAATCGCTGATATAGTCAGCTATTCTTAGAATAGGGTGTTTGCAGTCAGAATATCCGTATCTGTAAAGTTCGCTTTGTCCTTCCAGCAAGCCTGACGGATATCTCGGATAAAGTTTTGTTTCATCAATAATTCTTACATTAGGTGGTGTTGCTCGTTCTACAAGAGGCATTATTTTATCTCCTTGAGAAGTTCTTTTATTGAATTATCTATTTCTTTAAAAGATTTTCCTAATGCTTGTGATTTCCCTACAAATATAATTGATTGAGTGTCTTTAAAATCAAACCCTTCTTTGATAATTAATCTCATGCTTTCTCTCATCAAGCGCTTTAGTCTGTTTCTTTTTACTGCACGTTTGTGAGTTTTTTTACTGACAACAAAACCTATCTTGCAATCTGCATCTGCTTTTTTGCGCCCCAAAAACATTACTACTCCGTTTTTGTAAAAAGAATTTTGGATACGATATGTAGCATTAAAGGCTGCCTTGTTTTTCAGTCTGTAATTTCTTTTTAGCATACAAATATTATACTCCAATTATTATAGTGGTAAATATTTATATCATAATATTTTTGGAATTGATAACTCCCAGTTTTATTGCTCTTACTGCAAGTACAACCCTTGAATGAATACCTGTTTTTTCATAAATAGACGCTATATGTGCTTTTATAGTGTGGGTTGAGATATAGAGTTTTTGGGCTATTTCAGAGTTTGAGTAGCCTTCAATAATCAATTTCAAAACTTCATATTCTCTATCTGTTAAATTCCAAATACTGTTCATATTATATATGATACTGTATTTTTTCTAAAATCCTTTAACATATTTACCTGTTTATTTTAATTTCTAAAAATTTTTTAACAAAAAAGGCAATTTTTGATAGAAAAAATACTTTATAAATAATAGAGGATAATAATGGTAGAATTTTACGATATCAATTTCTTGAATATTTCACCTCAAGACAGCACAAAACGAAAATCAGCCGTGCAGTCTGATAAAGATGAGTTGTTGTTTATCAGAAAACCTGAATCATCTCATGAAAAATTCTTCCCTTATCTATCTTTAAAACAAACCAAAATAACCCCACCAAAAGTCGGGAATGTTACAAAACCTTTTGAGTCCAGAACGATGTCTTTGATGTACAAAGTTCCTCATAAAACAAATTTGTTGAATGTTGCACAAAATCATCTGGGAATCCAAGAGGTTACGGAGCAGGAATATAGCAAACTCTCTCAAAAGGAAAAACAAAATACGCAAATGCATCTAATTGGCAAACACGGTGAATTAAATCATCAATGGTGCGCTCATACAGTCAGTCATTTGTCGGAAGAAGCAGGCATGGATATCGGTGGACACAAAAAATCTGTCCAACAGTTTGTAGATTGGGCAACCGAGAACAAAACATACATACCGATAAAAGAACAAGAAATTACAAAAAATAATTATAAGCAAGAACGTGCATCACGAGAAAAACAAATAAAACAACAAACAAAATCTATGCACGAGGGTGATTTTATTATTTGGAAATCATCTTATGTTGCGCAACTTCCAAAAGGACAATTAGCACAAACCAAATCAAGCCATATAGGTATAATAGAATCCGTTAATCCAAACGGCACTGTTACGGTAATTGAAGGAAATGCAAACGAAGCACGAACCGACAAAGCCGAAAGAGAACTTGTAAATGTTTCTTACGAAGGGGTTTCGGGTAATCAAGAGGTTGGTGAATTTCAAGAAGCTAACAGGCGTGACGGTCTAATTAGAAAAATATACACCCCAAAAGAACTTGCATCATTTGGCTATAGTGGTTATATAGATAACAGCAAAATAGTTAAATAATTTTTATTGTTGGTTTTCAAGTTCCTTTTTTATGTCATTAACGGTTACACGAATTATTTCGGAGTTGTCGTCTTTTCTCAAGAAAACTTCTTTTATCCCAGATTGAACAATAAATCTTTTACATAATATACAAATAAAATTGTGTCCGTAGATATACATAGATGCGTCCATACATCTATCTTGACCGGCTTGAATTATTGCATTTTGTTCAGCGTGTATCGAACGGCAGGTTTCGTATCTGGTTCCGGATTGAATATTGTTTTTTATTCTGTAACATTCGCCTCGTTCATAACAAGATTCAACACCTGACGGGGTTCCGTTGTAGCCTGTAGCTTTAATTTTTTTATCTTGTCCGACAATAACGGCACCGACTTGTGCTCTTAAACAATTAGAACGAGAAGAACAAGTTTTTGCTAAGTCCATAAAATATTCTGTCCAAGGCTTGATACTCATAATACATACCTCCGAGAATTATTATAACACCAAAAATTTACTTATTCTTCTTTTAGCAAAGGAATTGAAACAATAAATGTTGAGCCGTTATTGACTTCGCTCATTAAAGATATTTTTCCACCATGAAGTTCTACAAGTTCCTTAGTGATTGTTAATCCTAAACCTGTGGAACTTTCTTTCTTAGTATAAGCACTATCAAGTTGAACAAATTTTGCAAAGATTTTGCCATGATATTTTTTATCAATACCTATACCGTTGTCGTGAACCTTGATAGAAAATACATCGCCTTCTTTTTTGCCTTCTATATCAACTTGTCCCTGTTCAGGGCTGAACTTGATAGCGTTGTTTACCAAATTATATAAGATTTGTTGGATTTTTTGATAATCTGCATAAACTTCAAAATCTTCATCTAAAATTTTGTTAAGTGTAATTGATTTTTTGATTGCCAATGGTTCTAAAATATTAACAACTTCATCTAACGCTCTTGAAATATAAAAAGTCGAACGTACAAGTTTTACGGCTTTTGCTTCGATTTTAGAAATATCAAGGATTTCATTAATCATACTCAACAAATGAATGCCAGAAACTCTAATATCTGAAATATATTCAGCCTGTTTAGGGTTTAAAACACCATACAGATTTGTTGCAAGTATTTCTGAAAACCCGAGAATCGCATTCAGTGGTGTTCTCAATTCGTGCGATACATTTGCCAAAAATTCGTTCTTTGCTTTATCTGCTTCCAGAATTTTTTCGTTTTGTTCTTTGATTATTTTCAAAGCTTCGTTCTTTTCCACAATTCCGTCTTTCAAGGCTTTTAATTGAATTTTGAAAACATTAGAAAGCTCTAAATCCTTGATTAAGTACGAAAGGATAGATGTACAAGATTTCAGAACATCTAAATCAATGCTTGTGTAATATTTGGATTGTTTTTTAGCAACAATTAGGAATCCGAATATGGTTGAACCTATTCCCAATTTTTGGAGCATAAATGATTTACAGCCGATAATTTTGAGAGATTTAACTATTTCAGAGGTTTCGTCAAGTAAATATCCACCGTCTCGATACATCATTTCCATAACTTTTGGAGTTAGTTTAAAAATCGTATCAATAATATTATCGTTATCTTTATTGGCAGAGAATTTCAGTTGAGCACCTTCAGGAATAAGATAATAAATATATGCCTGCTCGTAGTCAAATATGCTTGCAAGACGTTCAAATACAGTCGAAGCTGAAACATCAGAATTCAAATTTGTTTCAAAAAACGACGGAATTACTCTCAATACTTCTTCATTAGTCAGTTTCATCATAATAAATTAATTGTAACAAACTGATAGAGTATTTCAAATTGTAAACAAAGGTTACAGAACATAGATGTGATAATGTCTAAAACAAACTTAAACTTTTTTCATTTTAAATGCAAAGTATTTGAACAACACATAAGTTACAACTGCAGAGAGAACAAGTGCAAAGGCTTGGGCAATATCTGTTTCTATAACTGCAGGAAGAAGGTCTGTTTTTTCAAATGCTGATGCAAAGATTTCTAACACAAAAGCGTTTACCAAATAACCCACAAACCAAGTTGAT
>USCK01000073.1 GCA_900553205.1 uncultured bacterium
GTCTTGAATTTCTTCCACGCTCACAGAGTTTCTGCAAAGGAACTTCGTTCCAAGAGCCTCAATCTGTTCGCAATCCGGCATAAATGCCGTACAGAAATTCGCCGAACTCGAAAGGTGTAATTTAACATATAAAACAAGATGTAATTAACTATGAGATGAAGATGAGTTTCACAAAATTAGTGTTTCAAGTTTATATTTTAGTTGATTCCAATCTTTGCATTTTGATTCCAGCAAATTATAAAACTCTTTGTTATGTGAAAAATGCATACAGTGGCATAATTCGTGATAAATAACATAATCAATACAGTCTTTATTTGCTTTTATAGTTTCAATATTCATGGTTATTGTATTGCTGTTTTTGTTATAACTGCCCCATCGCTTTGTTAATTTGCGAATATTCAGATTTGGCTTAACCACCTTATAAGTGATAAACTGCTGAAAACATTTATCTAATTCTTTTTTGTATGTAGACAATGCCTTATCTTTGTACCAATTATTTATTAATTTTGCCGGAGTTTTTAAATTATATTCAACAATTAGATATCCATTTTTTAATTTAACAGAATCGGTATTGGATTTAATTACTTTCAGACGATACTGTTTTCCTAAATATCTAAAACATTCACCACTGACATATTTCTTTTCATCAGGTTTTTTGTAATTATCAGCAAAGTACCGTTTTTGTTTTGTAATCCATTTTGCTTTATTTTGAACTTTCTTTATAATATCTTGTCTGTTTTTATTTTCCGGAGCTTTAACTTTAATTTTGGTTGTAGGCAAAACTTCAATAGATAAAGTTTTTCTATCTTCTTGTAGTAATTCAAACTCAATTATTTCTTTTCCGTATTCAATTTTTTCTGTTGTAGCAATCATTTTGCATACCTTCTCTTCGCAATTTTCATTGATTCATCAATTATAAAATCAATATCATCAAATGTAATGTCGATTTTATTTATGTCTTTAAACTCAAATAAAACATCCTCAATATCATTGATAATTTTATTTTGTAAATCAGTATTTTTTATCCAATCAACGTACTGATTATCCAATATTATCTTATCTATTTTGAGTGCAAGTTCTGCGGCAGAATCTTTTGTAGCATCATATTTTTTGATTTTTTCAAAAACAACACCATAAAAAGCTTTTGCAACTTCATTGTTCAAAATAGAAATCGGAATATCATCACCTGTTCTTGTTCTTGCCATTGTTAATATTTCTGTAACTCTATTTAAATAAGCATTATCATTTTTCAGTCTTTCTGCCTCATCCATTATTTGTTTTGAATATTTAGCGATAGCTTCCTTTAAAAGTTCAGATAACTTTTTGTAAAAAATCGGATCGTCATCCCACTTTTCGGATATCGTACGAGAAATTCTATATGCAATTGTATCTGCTTTTGATCTTGTGCTAATCTTCTTTTCAACTTCTGCTTTGAATTTTTCTGTATCAAAAATATCAATAGGTTCTGATACTTGTATAATTTCATCTGATGTAACATAAGTATCAATTAGTTTTTGAATTTTTGCTTCGTATTCTTTTCTATCAATAGATTCTGCGTAACGAGATTTCAAAGAAACACGTAAATTTAAGAAGAATTTTAAGTCATTTTTATATGTAACAATTTTCTTTTCAGGAGTTTCCTCCAAAAACTTAAAATTGCCTAACGCAAGTTGTAAAACTTTTGAATATTGACTCAATTTATCATAGAACTTATCTCTATCGTCTTCGTATTTTAAATGTTGTTCATAAGCTTCAACATCATATTTATTTATTCCATTAAATATTTCCCACAAATCTGAATGTAACTGTGGTAATTTTTTAATTTCTTCCTGTGCTGATACGAGTGCATCTTGAATGTCTTCTTCATCAAAATCACCAATATTACTATATGTTAAAAGGGCTTCATCTAATTCTGTCAAAAGCCCATAGTAGTCTATAATTTCACCATAATCTTTTCCTTCTGCAAGACGATTAACTCTTGCTATAGCTTGCAAAAGCCCATGTTCTTTTAGTGAACGTGCAATATATAAAACTGAATTTTTTGGAGCATCAAAACCTGTTAGTAATTTATCTACAACAATAAGGAGTTCAGGCTCCGGTGCATTTTTGAATTGATTAATAATTTGAGCATTATACTCTGATTCATTGCCAAATCTATCCATCATTCGCTTCCAAAACTGATTTACCTCACTTGAATTTTCTTCGTAAATATCATTATTTCCTTCTCTTGTATCGGGTGCCGAAATAACGACTTCCGAAGTTACCATTCCAAGTTCATCCAAGTATTTTTTATATTTTAAAGCAATAGCTTTTGAGGGTACGGTTAATTGACCTTTAAAACCTGTTCCTTTATATTTGTGTTCAAAATGCTGACTTATATCAAGAGCAACGTTCGCAATTTTTTGTTCAGCTTCGTTTAATATTCTTCTTGTGCTGAATTTCTTTTTTAAATCTGCTTTTTGTTTGTCCGTTAAGTCTCTTGATATAATGTCAAAATATTTATCAATACTATTTTGTGTAACATTTTGCACAGCTAATCTGCTTTCGTAATACAAAGGTAATACGGCTTCATCTTCTACAGCTTGGTTGATTGTATAAGGAGTACCTATAATTCCACCAAACTTAACAGCAGTACTTTTTTCTTTTTTCATCAAAGGTGTACCCGTAAAACCAATATAACAAGCATTTGGAAATACTTTTTGCATAAGAGCATTAGCACTACCATATTGACTTCGGTGGCTTTCATCAACAAGAACAAATACGTTTTTAGAGTTATCAATAACTTTTTTCTTACGTAATGCTGCTTGGAATTTATTAATAACAGTTGTGATGATTGTTTCTTTGTTATCCGCAATAATGTTTCCTAAATCTTCACCACTTGTTGCCTTTTTGACAACTTTGCCACAAGATTTGAATGTGTCTGAAATTTGTTTATCCAAGTCAATTCTATCCGTTACGATAACAACTTTTGGATTAACAATTTCAGGTTCAAGCGATATTGCTTTTGCAAGCATAACCATCGTTAAAGATTTACCGCTACCTTGTGTATGCCATATGACGCCACCTTGTCTGCGTTCATTTCTTATAATTTTTATTCTTTCTAACGTATCTTGAATAGCAAAATATTGTTGATAACGAGCAATTTTCTTAATACCAGCGTCATACACAATGTACTTATACATAAGTTCCAATAGTCTTCTAGGTTGGCATAATGAATACAACAACTTGTCTTGTTCTGTAACAAGTCGGCCTTCAGCTTCTATGTTATCAAAATATTTTCTTACATATTTAAATCTGTCTGCAAAAAGTTTGTCTTTCTGTTCATCAGATAATGGCTTATTAACCAACTCTTGCAAATCAGTTGCTTTAAGTTTTTGTTCTTTCCAAGTAGCCCAGAATTTTCTTGGCGTTCCGGTTGTTGCATATTGAACTTTATTGGATGTTAAAGCAAGCAATATTTGAGAATATTTATATAAATGTGGAATCCCATCTTCTTGCTGATTCCTTAAATGTTGGGATTTCGCCTCTTCCAAAGGTTCTTTTATATCCGGTCTTTTACATTCAATAATGCACAACGGAATACCGTTTACAAAAAGAACAATATCAGGGCGATATTTTTTATCGCTCGAAGTTCTGTTTACTTCAAATTCTTCTGCAACATGGAATACATTATTTTCAATATTATTCCAGTCAATATAGTTTATAGTAAAACTTTTTCTATCGTTTCCGATTGATTCTTCGAAGCTTTTACCTAGAGTTAATAAATCATAGATTTTTGAATTAGTTGTAACTAAACCATCAAACATTGGAACATTTTTTATAGCATCAATTGCACCACGAATACTCGCAGGAGAAAATGGATAAACTTTTCCTTTAAAGTTTATCTCATTTATTTTCATAAGTTGCTGTTCTAAAATGTCTTCCAGAATTACGTTGCTTAATTTATCCTGACGCTCTTTTAAGACTTCTTCAGGTATCAAATATGTGTAACCTAAATTTTGCAACAACTGCAGTGCTGGTATTTGTGATATATAATCTTCTATAAATGATGGTGTTTGCATTGTTATACCTCAATTTTAGTAGAATTTGCTCTTATGACATTGTTAGAAAATGGACCAACATAGAGTTTCTCATCTAAAAAGCTTAATATTTTACTTAATTTAGAATTATTTTGCGGAAGAAAAACTTTATTGTTTCTAAGTACAATTAATTCATTTAGTCCTTTCGTTTCTGCAATAGATTTAATATCAATAGCACTATAATTATTAAGCCTATCTGATTGCAATATATTGTGAATTCTTTTTCGATTATTTTGATTCGCTGAGTTTTTAAAAGCTTCAATATTTTCAAATTCTATATTCGTGTTCAATGCAAAACGTTCTATGTCTGCATCAGTTGCTTCTATATACAGTTCTGATAAATTAAATAGATATCTTAAATTATTAAAACTTTTAAATTTTAAGGTGTTATCAGAAATATAACATAGCAATTTATTATCTAAAGTTATAGCAGGAGCAGTTAACTCATTATACGTATTTCCTTCTAAAAATAAACTAAAGCTTCTACTTAAATATTGTGATCTAAAGAATAATTGGATTAAAATCTCTCCATTTTCGTTTTGTCCAAATAATGCTTTTATGGGTTCTGTCTCGAAATTATTTAAATTTAACTCTGGTATTCCAGTTAAATTTGTTTCTAATGCTTGAATTATAACATTAGCATCTGTTGGTATAGGTATTTCTAATAATTCATCCTTTTCGGGCTTCCAATCACCAACAAAACTAATTATTTCTCTTATGCCTGCATTAAAATTATCTTTTTGTTCTTCAAATATTTGGGATATTTTTGCCTGCATAGTATGAGTAACTGAAATTTTTCTGACTTCCAAATTGTTATCAACTCTGCATAATGCGAATAAATTAAATGTCATTTTTTACTCCTGTATTAAAACAAATTCATTAATCTTTATCACTTTTATTTTATTCATATTATTTATAATCTTATTTTTTGATAATAACATATATACACCACCTTCATTTGTTGTTATTTTATAAATTTTAATATCAAAAAAAGCAAATGTTGGATTATAAATAAATGGTTTTATTATTATGAAAATAAGTGCACCTAATATGCAAATAACAATTAATGTGATGAAAGACATATTAAATTGTTTACATGCCAATGGAATTAAAGTGGTTCCAAAAACCGCCAATATATTTGCATTTACTAGTTCAAATGTTTCATATTTCAATTCAAAATGCTCGCCCTCTTTTCGAGCATAAACTATCGCAATATAAGAAATTGTATAAAGTAGAATTACAACAATAATTGCGCAAATACGGTATATTAGTGAAAATTCATTCCAATATGCAACTAATATTACAATTAATGGAAATGTAAAATAACTTAAATTTAGTATTATATTATAAAATCTGTTCATTATGATATCTTTACCCTTATTTTACCGGTCAGAAGTTTTTGCATCAAACCTTTTTTCTGTTCTTTTAACTTCTCTAACTTAGAATTTAATAATTGTAATTCTTCATCATAACAATTTAGAATTTTACCTATTTTTTCCTGTTCTTCTAATGGTGGATATGGGATTTTTACACTGCTTAAATCTGAGTATGATATCTGTTTCCCGTCCCTTATTCCAATAACAGATATTGATAGATATTTTTCAATAAATTTATATGATTTGAAAAAATGTCTATAAAAATCTTTATCTATATCTATAATATTTTTCAGTACTGTATATGCTGGACTTAGAATGCCTCTATATTTTGAATATTCTAGTCCACCCTGAAATGAGCGTAAACTTATTACAAAATCATCAGCTTCAATTAATTTATATCCATCAAGGCTACCCTCCGGAGACATAACTTTACCGCTTAACATATCTCGAGGAATAACACCCTTTTCTTGAGTTGCAGATAGTAGTCTTCCTTCTGGACAATTTTTTTTGCAGAAATCTTTAAAAATCTTGTCAAATCGCATCATTTTCCATGATTCTTTTTCAAGAAATAGTTTTTGCATTGTTGCTTTTTTTAATATTTCTTTTTGTTCAATGAGTTTTTCTAAAGTTTCAATTCCGTCATCCCAAGCTGACAATATCTCTGCAATTTTTTCTTGTTCTTTTAGCGGAGGATAACAAATTGGTAACATTGAAAAATCTTCGTAACTGATTTGTTTTCCATCACGAATACCAATAATTGCAACACCTAATCTCGCAATGAATTCAGAAGACTTAAACCACTGTTTATAATATCCATCTGAAATAGCTAAATTCCGTTTAAGAATAGTATATGCTGGACTTACTACTCCTCTATATTCTGAATATTCAATTCCGCCTTGGAACGAACGTAAACTTATTACAAAATCGCCTTTTTCAACTAACTTATAACTTGACGTAGAACCTTCTGGCATTGCAATTCTAGCTTCAACCATTGAACGAGGTATAACACCTTTATCTTGAGTTACTGAAAGCAATTCTTCTTGTTTATTGTTTTTCTTAGAATAGTTATGAAACAATTTCCAAGATTTAACTATTTCCCAATCTTCAGGAATCCAGCCGAGTTTTGTTTTCTTATAACCTTTTTTATATTCAGTTTTTTCAATTACTTCCGTCATTATTTTCCCTTATTTGTTGATTCAAATTCTTTTCCGGTTCTTACAAAACCGTATTTTGCGCTGATTAATACCACATCCAGTTCTGAAACTAAATCCGTAAATTGTCGAAGCGATTCTTTCTGATTTATTGTATTTACATTCAGGTAATTATATATGAATAGCAATAATTTTTTATATGAACCCAAGTCTTTATTGTTCAGTAGAGCCCCAAAATTACTTGCATTTGAAACCAACCAAGTCCTAACAATTTTTGCTTCTTCTTTCTCTACCAAAAATTGCGCTGCAACCTCATCAAGTTTATTTGCCAATTCAAGCCGTTTTATTCTGATATTTTGCATATTCTGTTGATAAGCAAGCCAACATTGGACAGCGGTAAATCCAACTATCGCTATTGCACACATCCATTCCGCATTCTGTTGTAAAAATCTCAATATTGCCATTATTTCACCTTAAACACTATTCATTGTTTTCAATAAAACCATTTTTGCCATCAACTTCAATAATAAATAATCTTGTAATTCTTTCATAAGAACTTGCTGAATAAACAGCGTTTCTAAAAGCTTTTTCCGCACTTTCTTTATTTAATGATGTTCTTATTGTTGTATTCGGTAAATTAAAATTACCCTCATCTTTTACAGAAATATAATTGTGTAGCCTACTATCTTCTTTGCATATATCACTTGCAGATATGTCACAAGGGGATAAATCATAAGATATAATGCTCTTGGTATTACTAAAATTCATTGTTGTTGATTCTTTCATATTTACTCCTTATCCTTTTTTGTTATTCGTTTAATCTCTTCAATTTGTTTGTCAAAATCAGATACATAATTTTTATCTTGAATGATTTTATATTTTTTAAATTCAGTTATTGCAAGAGATTCTGCAACTTCATGCGTAACTTTTCCTGCATTAGTTAAAATTTCTTCTTCATTAAATTTTAAAAATGCATCTAATTTTTTAACCCAATCTTTCATATACATGGGTTGTTTCTTTATAGCTTGCATTTCTGCATAATCTAAGTACATTGATACAATCCTATTAAGATAATCAAGTTCATCTTTTTGTAAATAATTCTTTGCTATTATTACATCGCTTTGTAATATTTTACCATCTGGTCCTTTTCTCCAAGAAGTTAAACCCATATGTGGTTTTGTGCTATCTGCTCTGTCTTTTATAATTTCAGCAGCCGTTTTTCCTGTAATCGCAAAATGAAGTTTATTTTGGACAGTCGCAAAAAATTGTTTTGAGAGTTCTGTTTTAGGGGAATAATCCACAGATGTTGCATATATATCTGTTATTTTTTGATAAGCCATTCGTTCACTTGATCGAATATCTCTAATTTCTTCTAATAAATCATCAAAAAAACGTGTACTAAATTTTGAACCATATTTAAAACGATAATTATCTAAAACATACCCTTTATGAATATATTTCTGTAAAATAGAAGTTGCCCATTGCCTAAATTGAGTACCTCTTTCAGATTTTACCCTATAACCTACAGCTATAATTGCATCTAGTGAATAATAAGTTAAACTTCTTGAAACCTTTCTAGAACCTTCGTTTTGAACTTGTAAGTAATCCTTACAAGTTGATTTTTTTTCTAACTCGTTTTCTTCATAAATATGTTTTAAATGCAAAGTAATATTTTGGGGGGTAGTTTCAAATAATTCAGCCATTTTCTTTTGGGTAAGCCAAATATTTTCTTCTGCATATAAAACCTCGATAGTAACTCTTCCATCAGGAGAATTATAAAATGTTATTTCGTTTTCAAGATCTTTCTTACCCATTTATGCCAAGCTCCTTTAAGTATCCTTTCATTTTCAATTGGACATCAGCCAACTGTTTTTCAAGGTTTTCAATTTCCCTTTGAGTAGCTAGAATATCAATTTCCGCTTCTTCCTCAAAAGTATCAACATAACGAGGAATATTTAGATTATATTCGTTTTCTTTGATTTCGTCTAAAGTTGCAAGATAAGAATATTTATCAATTGTTTCACGCTTTTTATAGGTTTGAACAATTTTTTCTATATCCGAATCTCGTAATATATTCTGGTTTTTACCTGATTCATATTCTCTTGAAGCATCTATAAACAAGATATCATTGCTTTTTCTATTCTTCTTGAATACTAAAATTGCAGCCGGAATTCCTGTACCATAGAATAAATTTTGCGGCAAACCAATTACAGCATCTAAGAAATTATCATTTTCAATAAATTGTTTCCTGATTTTACCTTCTGCACCTTCTCTGAATAGAACTCCGTGAGGAACAACAACTCCGACTTTGCCACCATCT
>USCK01000074.1 GCA_900553205.1 uncultured bacterium
ATGTTAGGGCTGCTGGCTCATGAGAAAGATTTGCACTTGTTGTAGCCAAAACTCTTGACGGAATACTTCTACAAATTTCTTGAAAAGTTTTATTATCAGGAACTCTTATTCCAACAGTACTAAGACCTGATGTAATATAATCAGGTGTTTTTTTTGATTTTGGAACTACAACCGTCAAAGCCCCCGGAAAATGTTTTTTGATTAATTTTTGTGCAGATTTTGGTGGATTATCTATATAATCAAACAATGGATAAATATCATCAGACATCAATATCAAAGGTTTTTCTTTTTCTCTACCCTTTATTTTATAAATTTTTTCTACTGCTTTTTGACTTGCTGGTAAACAACCAATTCCCCAAACTGTATCTGTAACGAATGCTATAACACCATCATTTTCTAATACATCTTTTATTTTATCTTGCAATATTTTATCCATAACTTATGCTCTTTTAAACTTTCCTAAAATTCTATTTAACATTTCATTGATATAATTAACCTTAAATATACAACTCAAACCTACATATACAGCTAATATTTCTATTGAAACTACTACTAATCTAACAAATATATTATATTGAGCCATCATTTTTGCAGAAATAAAGGCAATTCCAAGAGTCAACAAACCAACAAATGTCATTTTCAAAAGATTTACAAATAAATCTTTGTATGCCATTTTAACTTTTGATGAAATTAAAATACCCAAAGCAACTGCATTATACAAAGTTACCAATGATGTAGAAAGAGTAATACCACCAATTTGCCAGCCTAGTTTTGATATAAATATGTAATTAAACAAGAATTTCAAAAGTATTGATGATGTTGCTATCATAAACGGTGTTTTTGAATCGTCAAACGCATAATAAACTCTTGTAATTGAATCTCTAAATACATAAGGAATTATTGAGAATGACAAGTATAATAACGCATCAAATACCATTAAAGAATCGCCATACGTAAATGCACCACGTTCAAAAACTAATCTTACGCAATCCAGTCCAAGAGTTAATATTCCAATTATTATCGGCATTGCAACGAAGAATAATAATCCGACCCCTTTATTAAAATACATCTTAATACCTTCCATATCTTGTTTTGCAACAAGTCTAGTAAACAAAGGGAATAATGGTACTAAAAATGCAGTAACCAAAATCCCTACAGGAAATTGAAATATTCTGTTTGCATATCCCAAAGCTGTCCAAGCACCTTCTCTTAATGATGAAGTAAAAAACATATCAACATATATATGAAGTTGACCTATTGTTGAACTAAATACTGCAGGTATAAGAAGTTCACATATTGATTTTAGTTCTGCATTATTTCTGAAATTCAAATTCGGTCTGAATCTAAAACCAATTTTTTTAATCTGTGGAAACTGTAACAAGAACTGACATATTGCACCAACTGTAGTTGCCCACGCAAGCACAATACCTGCATTATCATTTTTCGCACAACATATTGCAATAATTATTACAACACTCATAATCATTGGCGAGAAATTCGGTAGCATGAACTTTTTGTAAGTAATTAAAAGTCCATAATAAATCCCAACTATTCCACCGACAATAAACACAGGTGTCATTATTCTCAAGTGTAATGCGGCTAAAGATATGAGTTCGGGTGTTCCGTTTGATATAATTATTCCCATTATTTGTGTTGAAAATAAATAACATATCAAGCCGAGCATTGAGAAGAAAAATACACTCAATACCAAAAACGTATTATATAATTTGTTCACAAATTCAGTAGGCTTTTGGTTTATATCCGGTATAAGTTTTGAGAATACTGCAACAGTCGCACTATGAAAAGGCCCACCAACACCACCTAATAAAATGATGGCAAATGATGGAATTTGATATGCGTAAAAATAAGCATCTGAAACAATAGATGCACCATAGTATTTTGCAGTAATCACATCACGCAAAAATCCTACTATCTTACTTAAAACCGTTACTAGAGCTATAAGCCAAGCAGCTTTTAATATTCCCGAACTTCCTTTATCTTCTTCCATAATTCCAATCTACTACAAAAATTTAATATACAAATTAATTTTTATATTTCCTTTACTTAAATCATTCGTCACTAACTTATTCTGACATGCCGGAACATATATAATTGTGTTTGTTTTCCCCTTATGGATATAAGACGAAATATCTAATTCACAGCGTTGTATGTTCATATATTTACTCAAATCAAAATTACATGTTTTACCGTTTATATTTATCTGCAAATTACTTAAATTTTTTCTATCTTGAATTTCTATCAAAGCTTTATCTGATGGAGGATAGAATATTTGTTGAACAGGTTTGTTATCAACTTCAACAGGTTTTGTACCTAAATAAATTCCAGTATAATAATGCTTTAATATCTCAATGAAATTCTTTTTCAATTCTTTTGCCATAAAGCTTGCACCGTATTGGCTCATTCCGACACCATGACCAAACCCGCCACCATAAGCAGTTATTTTGGTAATTTCATCAAAACTATCTGTATCACACTTGAAAACAACATTTGCACTAGGTAATGCACTACCGTTCTTTGTGAATAATCTTCTTATTACAAGTTCTTTTGCGACTCTGTATTTGCCTTCTGTTGTTACAATATCCAAATAAATAATCTTACCCGAATTTCCTCGTCTGACAACTTTCAGAGATTTTAGAGAACCGAATTTTGTATTGTCATGAAACTCAGGAGTTACGAAACCTGTTTTGGACTGTTTAACCAAGTTTTGCGCCAAAACTTTTTCAAGTTCTTCTCTTGTCCAAACTCTTTGCCATCTGTAATAGCGAGAGTTTACATCATAAGACTCAGGAATATTTGAATAGAACAAATACGCTGCATCTTCTCTGTTTAGAGGACATATTCCTTTCAAATCAGGTTTTGCTATCAAATATGGCTTCATTGGTGCAGGGAATTGTTTTGTATCAGGATCAGAAAACGCATAAGAATAGTTTTCGGTATAGCCACCTGCACAAGAACTATACAAAGCAAGTATAGGTTTATGGTTGTATATTGCTACAATACCTTCTGTTTCTTTTACTGCCCTGTTACCTGTTTCTGATTCTGTATTGTAGCCAAAATATACTTGACTCGCAACACTATCAACAACATCATAAGCTTTTGAAACTTTTGTTCGTGGCATTATTGCATAATTTCTTGCAGCAACTGCTTGTGCCTTTAAAGCTTCTAACCCGAAAGATACGGGCATTTCGTTAGAAACAACCCCTTTTAAATAATCTTCTAATTCGATTATATTTATTAAATAAAGAATGTCAGGTTTTGTATTTTTTTGAACCTTTAAAGCCCCTCTATAGAGTGCTTGTTTTCCGGCTCTTTTAAGTTCTTTAACTCCTAATACACCGTCAGGACAGGCTAATACATATCCTTTTGGTGATTCAAAATAAGTATCTTCATTAGGAACTTTAAATGAAATCACGCCATTTTTTATAGAAAAAGTAACGGCTTGATAGGCAGGAATTTTTGCAACCGTTTTTCTGGTATCAGGTTCACATATATATCCTGTTTCTGTACTATACAAGGATACAGAGCCTCTTTCAAGAGTTCTGAAACCATTATCCATAATCCCGACTTTTATAATAGGAGATTGTGGATTTTCATTTGGCTTTGCGTTTACAACAAGTCCCAAAATAACTGTACATATTATAGCTACGACCAGAATTAATTTTGTTATTTTGTTTCCCACTTTGTGCCTTCTTTTGAATCCTTTAATATAATACCAACATTATCAAGTGCAACTCTTATTTTATCAGCAATAGCCCAATTTTTTTCTGCTCTTGCGTTTTTTCTATCCTCTATAATTTGTTCCATAGAAGAATAATCTTTTTCAAGCTCTGCACTCACTTGTTTAAGTTTGTCATTAAGTTCTTCCTCTGACAACTCAGGTTTTGAAAAACTGAAACCTAAAACATCTGCTAATTTGTATAAAGTTGTGAAAGCGCCTTCCACATCTTTATTTGCTTTGTTTGTTAAATCAAATAAAATAGCAAGAGCTTTAGATGTGTTCAAGTCTTCGTCCATAGCTTCAACAAACAGTTTGTATTCTTCTGTTTTTGTAATATCAAAAGACTCATCAATAGGAGTTTGTTTTGCGTTCAACATTCTCTTAACACCTGCTGATGCAGATTGAAGCGCTTCATCAGAAAATTCAACTGGCATACGATAATGGTTTGTTAAGATGAAGAATCTGATAGTATTTGCATCATAAGTTTTTAACAAATCATCAATCGTTAAGAAATTTCCTAATGACTTAGACATTTTTTCTTTGTTAATAGTTACAAAACCATTATGCAACCAATAGTTTACAAACTTGCAACCATTCGCACATTCGGACTGCGCAATTTCGTTTTCGTGGTGAGGGAAAATCAAATCTGCACCACCTGCATGAATATCTATTGTTTTGCCAAGATGTTTGCGTATCATTGCTGAACATTCGATGTGCCACCCCGGACGACCTTTGCCCCAAGGTGAATTGTAACCAAATTTTTCATCTTTTTTCCAAAGTGCAAAATCAAGAGGGTTTTCTTTTTTGTCACCGACTTCTATTCTTGCACCACTAACAAGTGAATCAATAGGCTGTTTTGAAAGCATACCATATTGAGGGAATTTAGAAACCCTGAAATAAACATCGCCGTCAACCTCGTATGCAAAGCCTTTATTAATCAAATCTTTTACTATTGATATCATTTCACCTAAAGTTTTTGTTGCAAAAGGTTCGATATCAGGTTTTAGGTTGTGTAAAGCGTTCATACTATCAGTGAATTTTTTGTACCAATATGTAGAAACTTCTTCCGGAGTTTTGCCTTCTGTATCTGCTTTTTTAAGAATTTTGTCATCTACATCTGTAACATTACGGCAATATGTAACATCATAGCCTCTGAATTTCAGATATCTGTATAAAATATCCCAAGTTATGTAACATCTGGCATGTCCCAAATGAGCATTGTCATATACCGTAGGCCCACAAACATACATTTTGACTTTGTTTTCTTCTATTGGTGTAAATTCTTCTAATTTTGCTGTGTATGAATTAAAAAGTTTCAATTTTAAACCCTCTTTTTTTATATAAATATCAATTTTATTTTACTCCAAAAATAAATAAGTGAATAAGGGTTAAGTAACTAAGTTAATAAGATTAATTTTATAAAATAGTTTACAGTCACTTAATGAAACAATGATGAAACAATTTCTTCTAAATTAATGTTTTTTCACAATTCCCTTGTCGAAAAAACATGTTTATAATACTATATCATTGGTTACACTGGTCGATAGGTTTATCCTAGTCTTAATAAATATTGAGATGGAGCAGTATAACCCGTAGTAAAACACATTAATTTATAAGGAGAAATGCTATGGCAGTAGCATCAATGATTGAATTATTAGAAGCAGGCGTTCACTTCGGACACCAAACACAACACTGGAACCCAAAAATGAAACAATACATTTACGGGGCTAGAAATGGTATTTATGTACTTGATTTAAGAAAAACAACTGATTTATTAGATAAAGCTTATGAAGTTGTAAGAGATTATGCTGCAAGAAACAAAAATATCTTGTTTGTTGGAACAAAAAAACAAGCTTCAGAAGTAGTTACAGAAGAAGCTAAAAGAGCAGGTGCTTATTACATCAACAGAAGATGGTTAGGTGGTATGCTTACTAACTTTGAAACAATCAGAACAAGAGTAAACAAACTAAGAGAATTAGAAGATTTTGTTTCAAGTGGTCATGTTGAAAAATTACCTAAGAAAGAACAAGCTCAAATTGCTAGACAACTTGCTAAATTAAGCAGAACTCTTGGTGGTATCAAAGAAATGAGAGGACTTCCTGATTTAATCTTTGTTGTTGACCAAAAGAAAGAAGCAATCGCAATCGCTGAAGCTAACAAATTAAACATTCCTGTTATTTGTTTAGCTGATACAAACGCTAATCCTGAAGGTATTGACTACATTATCCCTGGTAATGATGATGCAATCCGTTCAGTAAAATTAATCGCTTCAAAATTAGCAGATGCAGTTCTTGAAGGTAAACAACTTAAAGAAGCAAAAGCTAATTCTGGTAAAATCGAATCAATCAAAGCAGAAGACGCAGGCGTTGCTGAAGAAGCAAAATCTGAAGAAACTGCAAATGTTTAAGTTTGATACAAAAAAGAGCGAGGTTCGCCTCGTTCTTTTTTCAAAAAGAATATAAAAATCCAAACTTAGGAGTTTGTAACAAACAACAAACTCAAAATTATATATAAAGGAGAAATTTAAATGAATGTTACAGCTACAATGGTTAAAGAACTTCGTGATAAAACCGGTGCAGGTATGATGGACGCTAAAAAAGCACTTGTTGAAGTTGACGGAGATATGGAAAAAGCTATGGAAGTACTTCGCCAAAAAGGTATGGCTTCTGCTGAAAAGAAAATGGGCAGAATCGCTGCTGAAGGTCGAGTAGAATCTTATGTTGATGATAATTGTGGTGCAGTTATTGAACTTAACTGTGAAACAGACTTTGTTGCAAAGAATGATGAATTCAAAGAATTAGCATCAGGACTTGCTGAAATGGTTGCTAAATCTAATCCTGCTGATGTTGCAGCATTAGAAGCTATGACTTGCCCTAAACGTGGTAAAGTTATTGCTGATGTATTGAAAGAAAAAATCGCTTCTATCGGTGAAAAAATCACTATCAGAAGATTCTCAAGATACGAAGGTAATGTAGCATCTTATATCCACAACGGTAAAATCGGTGTTTTACTTGAAACATCTGTTAAAGATGCAGAATTAACAAAAGACATTTGTTTACACATTGCATCTTCTGCTCCTGAATTTGTTTCAAGAAACGAAATTCCTGCTGATGTTATCGCTCACGAAAAACAAATCGAAATGGGTAAAGAAGACTTGGCTAAAAAACCTGAAGCAATCAGAGAAAAAATCGTTGAAGGTCGTGTAAACAAACTAATGGCTCAAAAATGTTTATTAGAACAACCATTTGTTAAAAATCCTGATATGACTATCGAACAATTAATCTCTGGCAAATTAGAAATCGTTAGATTTGAAAGATTCGTTCTTGGTGAAGGTCTTGAAAAACGTAACGAAAACTTCGCTGATGAAGTTATGAGCCAAATCGCAAAATAATTGATATTCAATTATATAAATAACTTACACGACCGTTGATTATATCAACGGTCGTGTTTTATATGTAAAGTTAGTTATTAAGTAATTATAAAAATGAAAACTAACAATCTTTTAAACGACTTTCACTTAAGCGATTTCTTCTAACAAATCATTAATTTCATCAATTAGTTGAACATCTTTTGAACGGTCAGCATGGTTCAATGCTTTTTTCAAAAGAACTCTTGCTTTTGCAGGATTTCTAAAGTTTAACATCAATTCTGCAGCAGCTTTGTAGTTTTCAGCAATATTTTCTTGAGAACTTGCATCTGAATAGTTCTTGACAGCATCAGCATAGAATCTCATTGCTTTGTCCGGTCTGTCAAATTGAGTATATGCACCTGCAGTATTGCTTTTTACAAACCCTTTTGTTTTGCTATCGTTTGTTTGAGCAACAAGCAAGTTTGCTTGCTCATAGAAATCAAATGCTTGTGTATCATATTTGTTAGAAAATATGTTTGCAATTTTTGTTAAAGAAGTAGATTGCGCTACAAGATTATCATTTTCGCCGGCATAAGATACAGATGTCAAATAATGACTCAAAGCAGGTTCCACCTGATTCACATCATCATATATTTGAGCCATTGAGTAGTGAGCTTGAGTTTTCAAGCTGTTGTCTGTAGTAGATTTCAAAGACTTGTTATAACTACTCAAGGCTTGAACAACATAGTTGTTTTCATCATAAATTTTGCCCATTTCCAAGCAAATTTTTGATTCAGCTTCGCCGTCTTTGATTTGTTGCGCTCTTACTAATGCTCTATGGAACATATCCATTGCTTTTGACGGATTGTGTGCAAATGCGTGTTTTTTAGCTTGTATAAATAATGATTTAAGTTCATTATCTTGAGGAATAATTGTTACTTCCGGTTTTTTCTTTGCTCTTTGAGGTTGAGGTGCAACTATTTCTCTTTGAGGAACATAGTCTTTGATAGGGGAAGTAACATGATTACTTTGTTGAATAACTTGTCTTGGTTGTTCAACAGGAGCTTCTATTGGTTCGTATTGTGTTTGATAATTTTGTGGTGCTTCCGGAATTGGCTCAGGTTCAGGTTGTGGTTGAGGTGTTGGTTGTTGTGCTGCCTGAGCTTCTTTTTGTGCTTTTTCAGCTTTTGCACGTTTTTCTTCTTCGCTTTCAGGGAATTTAACCAAGAAGGCTTTGTTTACTTCGCCGTCATTGTATCTGTAGTTAATTCTTTGTAAGAAAAGAGCATCAAGCCATTTTGAAACAACTTTTGATTCTTTGTTAAGTGTTTCTGAGATATATCTGTCAACAATGGCTGCAGCGTTCATCAAATCTGTTTGAACAAGGTTTATAGAAGGAGCTTCGCCTTTTGTATTTGCTTCAATTTCTTTAAGATAATCTTCAACTTCTTCTCTTAGGATATCAGGTGTTGCGATAGCAGACATTGTGTTTCTGAAATCTTTTAAGATTTGTGCAATGTTGATTTTATTGCTTGTTGCAGCAGCAGGTCTGCTATCAGCAGGTGCAATGCCTTCGGCTTCATAAACTTGAGGTTGCAAAGGTTCTTGAACTGCAGGTTTGTCCATAGGTTGTTGAACATT
>USCK01000075.1 GCA_900553205.1 uncultured bacterium
TCGGCAAAACAGCTAAAGAATCAGTGTTTGAATTTAGTTCAGAAAAAATAGCTGTAATAGTTCTGATAGGCTTTTCTTCATAGTTTTTTATTTCAAAAGAAGTTATAAACTGTTCTTTTGCAAAATCTGTATATGAGGTTTTTGGTCCTAAAAAATAAATATTTTTCTTCATAAATTATATTATATTACAAAATTACATTAAATATTTGCAAAGAGTGTATCAATATTTATAATGATATTAATAAGGAGATTATATTTATGATTATTATTATGGAACCAGAAGCAACGACAGAACAAATTGATAAAGTTGTCAAACATCTTGAAGAAAACGATTTTAAAATAAACATCAACTATGGTGAAGTCTTTACTGTAATCGCAGCTATAGGTGATAAACGTTTAGTTCAACCTCACTCTATAAATTCATTTGATGGAGTAAGAGAAGTTAAACTTATACAAGAACCTTTTAAACTTGCAAGCAGAGAAAGTAAAAAAGAAGATACAGTCATTGAATTTTCTAATGGTGTAAAAATCGGAGGAAATAATAAGCCCGTAATAATGGCAGGGCCTTGCAGTGTTGAAGATGATTTTGAAGCACTTTTGAGTATTGCAGAAGCAGTAAAAGAATCAGGTGCAGAAATCCTTAGAGGTGGAGCTTTTAAACCAAGAACCTCACCTTATGATTTTCAAGGACTTGAAGAAAAAGGTTTGCAATATCTAAGACAAGCTGCCGATAAAACTGGACTTTTGGTTATAACAGAAGTTATGGATACATTGGATTTGCCTTTAATATGTGATTATGCCGATATAATTCAAGTTGGTGCAAGAAATATGCAGAACTTTAAACTGTTAAAAGCTATAGGCAAAACCAATAAACCTGTTATGCTAAAAAGAGGCCCTGCGGCAGGAATTAGAGAGTTTTTATTAGCAGCTGAACATATTTTGTACAACGGAAACGAAAATGTTATTTTATGTGAACGAGGTATAAAAGGATTTGACTCAAACTACACAAGAAATGTACTAGATTTAGCCGCAGTTCCTGTTATAAAGAAATATTCTCATTTACCTGTGATTGTTGACCCTAGCCACGCAACAGGCAAAAGATATTTAATAGAGCCTATGTCAAAAGCTGCCGTTGTTGCCGGTGCTGACGGATTAATGGTAGAGGTTCACAACAACCCGGATAAAGCATATTCTGATGGGGCACAAAGTTTGACAATACCACAATTCAAAAAATTAATGGCGCATTTATCTGCTCTTGTTAAAGTGTTAGATGAAAGCAAGGATTTAATGGTTGTTTAGTTATATTTTACTTGAAATATTTAATATAATTTAGTACAATATTTGAGTAAAATAATGGTTAAAATTATGAGAGGATTTATTGAATGAAATTACACATGCAAGTGCTAATAGCCCTTGGATTAGGTTTTAAAAGAAATTGGCACATATTTTTTGGACTAGTTGCCGGTGTTATTGTCGGCGCACTTTTACACAGTCATTCAAATCCGTTTGTTATGAATATTCTGACTTTTGTCGGTCAATTATTCATCAGACTGATTCAAATGGTTGTCATACCATTAGTTATTTCAGCCATTGTAATAGGTATAACAAGTGTTGGAGATAACAAACAGCTTGGCAAATTCGGTAAGAAAATGGTGTTATATTACGGTATAATTACTGTTGCTGCCGTTACAATAGGTGCATTTTTGGCTCTTGGCTTCAAACCTGGACTTGGTGCCGCACATTATATCAACAATGATGTTGCTGTTGGTATTCAATCTCAAGTTTCTACAACGATTGATGATCAAAAAGGTCATATTGTTAACCTATTCTTGAGTTTTGTTCCTAAAAACCCATTAGAATCAATCGCTAAAGGAGATATGGTTCCGATTATCGTGTTTGCATTGATATTCTCTATTGCATTGGCAAAAGTCGGCGATGTAAACCGTTCGATAGTTTCATTCTTTGAATCTGTTTTTGCAGCTACAATGAAAGTGACTGATTGGATTATGTTCTTTGCAGCTCCGGGTGTATTTGCTTTGACTGCAGTTTCGGTTTCAACTTTCGGGGTAGATATATTCTCAAGTATTTCAAAATATTTACTGGTGCTGGCAATAGGTTTTGGATTACAGTTATTTGTAGTATATCCACTATTCTTAAAGATATTTTCAAAAGTTCCGGTATTAATGCTTTATGCCGCAATAGCTGAAGCTATGATGGTTGCTTTTGGTACGGCAAGTTCTTCTGCTACACTACCTTTAACAATCGCTTGTTGTGAAAAAAGAGGTATTTCTCACAAAGTTTCTAGCTTTGTATTACCTTTAGGAGCGACATTAAGCATGGACGGAACAGCATTACTACAAACTGTTGCTGTAATCTTCTTGACTCAAGCATATGGCGTTACTTTAACACCATTCTTAGTTATCCAAATTGCATTGTTAGCGATGGTTGCTTCTAGTACTTGTGCAGGCATCCCTGGGGCAGGTTTGATAACAATAGCACTTATTCTTAACGGAATGGGACTATCTCCTGAACAACTTGTTGCAGGTTTTGCTTTCTTATTCACAATAGAAAGACTTACTGATATGATGAGAACCTTAATCAATGTAACATCAGATGCCGTAGTTGCTGCAGCTATTGCAGATAATGAAAACGAAATCAATTATGACTTATTAACAAACCCTTCTGCATATAATGAAATTATCTAATAAGGGTGATAAGCAGGAATAACAAAAAGACCGATTTTTTAATCGGTCTTTTTATTTAGTATATTATTTTAAGTTTTTAAGTTTTAAAACTGCACTGTGCCTTGAGGTTGTTCCATGTTCCTTTCGATAAGAGAAGAACATATCATTATTACAACTTGTACAATACGGACAGACATCAATATTCTGACGAGGGATACCGATATCCAAAAGCTGTTGTTTATTAATCCCTTTTAAGTCAACATATATCTTTTCATAAATTTGTCTGTTATAGGGTTCTATTATTGAAACAGAGGTTCTTAATTGTTCAAAAACATCTTCACCTACTCCATAACAACAAATTGCGATTGTAGGACCGACAACTGCATATAAATCTTCTGAATTTGTAAAATATTCATCCTTCATAAGAGCAACTGTTTTTTGAACAATTTGTCCTACAGTTCCTCTCCAACCGGCATGAACTACAGCCCCGATATTATGGCGCTTATCATAAAGTATTATCGGTGTACAATCTGCAAAATTCAAATATATTGCGATTGTAGGATCGTCATCAATAAGCGCATCTGTATTTGGATAAGATTTAATTTTCTTACTCGCCAATCTTACATTACTTGTATGAGTTTGAGTTGGAGAGATTAAAAATGTTTTATCTATATTCAAATAATTTGCAATATCTTCTTTGTTAATTTGAACAAGCTCTTCAAGCTCTTCCTCTTGTGAACGAATAACAGTTTCTCTTGTCGTAAAAAAGTGTTCTGTTTCAGGAATAAAATCTGAATAAATTACTCTTTTTTTATTTATAAACTTAATATGAAACATATCTTTATCCTAGAATAAAGAAATGTGAATGTACAATACTTTTTATGATGTAATTTTTTCTTATTTGAGATACAATGTATTGTGAATAACAGGGGAAAGAGAAAGGGTTTATATGAAGGTTTCTTTAAATTGGTTGAACGAATTAGTTGATTTATCAGATATAGAAGTTGATAGAATTGCTCATGAGCTTACAATGAGTGGTTTAGAGGTTGAAGCTGTTGAAGAATTAAAGCCTCAGTTTTCAAATATTGTAACAGCCCGTATTGAAAAAATAGATAATCACCCAAATGCAGATAAACTTCATTTGGTAACAATTAATAACGGCTCAGGTTTAAAGACCGTAGTTTGTGGCGCTCAAAACATTCAAGAAGGACAGATTATTCCTTACGCTTCTGTCGGAAGTAATGTTTTAGACAGACATACAGGCGAACAATTCACATTAACACCTGCAGTTATCAGAGGTGTTGAATCTCAAGGTATGTTATGCTCAGATGATGAATTGGGGGTTGCTGACAGAAACTACCAAGAAGAAGATGGTATTCTTATACTTAACAGATTATTCCCTGATGTTCAACTTGGACAAAAAGTTGAAGATGTTTTGGGCTTTGAAAAAGATATTATTCTTGATGTTGCACCTACAGCAAATCGTGGCGACCAGTTGTCAGTTGTTGGAGTTGCAAGAGAACTTTCGGCAATATTTGATAAACCTCTAAAATTCTCATATTTAGAAGCTACCAGAGATGTTTCAACAGATGCTTTTAAAGTTGAAATAAAAGATGATAGTGTTTGTAAATATTATTCAATAGGTTTGTTAAGTGGTGTAGAAATTAAGCCTTCTCCTGATTGGATTCAAAAGAGATTGATTGCATCAGGTATGCGCCCTATTAACAATGTTGTTGATATTACAAATTATGTATTATTAGAATATGGTACACCATTACACGCATTTGATAGAGATAAACTAAACGGATATTTATGTGTAAGACGCGCTAAAAACGGAGAAAAACTTGTTACTCTTGATGGAGTAGAAAGAGAATTAACAACCGATACCGTTTTAATTGCAACAGAAAAAGAAGGCGTATGTGCTGCAGGTGTATTTGGAGGTGCCAATTCAGAAATTGATGACAACACAAAAAATATTGCTTTAGAAGCTGCATATTTCACTCCTGCAACTAACAGAAAAAGCTCAAGAAGTATAGGTTATCGTTCTGATGCAAGTGCGAGATTTGAACATGGTGTTGATATTGAAGCTATAAAACCAGGGTTAATGAGAGCAATGCAACTTCTAAACGAATATGCTTCTGCTCAAGTTGAAGGTATTGTTGAAACTGGAGTTAATAAACTTGACCCTATTGATATTACACTAAGATTCGCTCAAGTTAATAAAATCTTAGGTTGTACTATTGATTCAGCAAAATGTATCACGATTTTAGAAAGACTCGGATTTAAAATGCTTGGTGGAAACGAAGCTGCTGCGAAATTTGAAGTTCCTTCTTTCAGAGCTAATGATGTAACAAGAGAAATTGATTTGATAGAAGAAATTGCAAGAATTAACGGTTATGACAAAATTGCACCTACACTACCAAACAAATCTTCCACTCCTGTTATAACATTGGAAGAAAGAACTAAGAAAAAAATTCATGAATTAATGTTATCTGCAGGATTAAATGAATTGGTTACACCTTCATTGATTGGTGAACCTCTATTAAAACAATTTGATATTGTTTACGATAGTGACAAAGCAGTAAAAGTTGAATATCCTGCAAGTGAAGAATTCACAATGCTTCGTCAAACGATGGCTGCAAGTTTGCTAAACTGTATGAAAAACAATTATGATAATGGACAAAAAGTATTTTGGGGCTATGAATTCGGCAAAGTATATAACAAGGTTGCAGAAGCTGATGAACGTTCTGCAGGAGTTAAAGAAACACAAATACTTGAAGGTATTATAACAGGTGCCAAAGAAAATTCTAAATGGCAGTCAACAGGTGATGTTGATTTCTATACCGTAAAAGGTATTGTTGACAACTTAATGGACGAACTCGGACTTGCTAAAAGAATTAAACTGGTAAGTCTTGCAGATTCACCTCTTGCAGAAACTCACAAATCTCTACACCCTTATAGAACTGGTGTAATGATGTTATTAGGCAAACGTCCTGAGGTTATCGGTTACTATGGTCAAATCAATCCTGAATTGAGAGATAAATTAAAAATGAAACAAGATGCCTTCTTGTTCAAGGTTGACTTGGATATGGTGTTTGCAAACATAAACGAATCAACACCAAGATACAAAAAACTTCCTCAATTCCCTGAAGTACAAAGAGATTTGGCTATGATTATTCCTCAAGCTGTTTCTTATGCCGAATTGGAAAAAGCTATCAAAAAAGGTGTTAATAACAACTTATTTAACGGTTGCGAAGTTTTTGATATTTATCAAGGTGAACATGTACAAGACGGCTATAAGAGCGTTGCTTGCAGAATAAAACTATTAGATGCAAATACAACTCTTACTGATGAAACTATTGAAACTCAAATGGCAAATGTAAGATCTACATTAAAGAAAACATTTGCAGAGCTATCTTTCAGAGAATAAAGGTTCTAATAATGAAAAGAATAATATTAGCATTATTATCTTTGGTAATATTTGCACTATCAACCAGTGCAAATATTGTACCTGCAAAGATTTCAGATATACCACAAGGTACAATAGGTGTTTATCAGCCTACAACGACCTTGAATATCTATTCTAAGGCAGATAAAAGTTCAAAAGTTTTGTATAACAAAACTTGGAGTTATCTAAATGTAGAAGCATCTAATTATGCTGATAATTTATTCTCTGTATTACTTCCTAAAAAAGAACTTTCATTTATTTATACGGTTGATATAGATGAGGATTTTGTGCAAGTAATCTATAATAAGCAAACAAAGGAATCAGGGTGGGTTTATAAAGAAGATAACTTCCAATTTTTGCCTTGGATAACTTTTTATAATATGTATGGGCGCAAATACGGTTTAAAAGTTCTTAAAGAGGCACCTGATTCTGTAATGGAGCTACACACAAAGAGCGATAAGAATTCTCAATCAATAGCTAAATTAAATCGTCCGAGAGAAATCAGATTAACAGCTATTCAAGGTAATTGGGCTTTAGTAACGGCACTGGATATTGAGGGTGTTGCAAAAACAGGCTATATCCAATGGCGAGGCGAAAACGGAGAATTATATTTGTTTCCGAATATAAAATAATATTAAAGCCTCAATTAATAGCCTTAAACAGGAACTTTTACAACCAGTTTTCTAACATGAGTTGGACTTTCCTCTATTGAGATAGAAGGTTTATGCGCATCTTTTGGATACAAAATCAAAAAATCACCTGTTTTCATCTCTATGTATTCAAAGTTTTTAGCATCTAAAAACTCAATATCCTTTTCTTCATCATAAGGGATATTTTCAGTACATGTGGAAGAATCACAAACTCCTATTTTCTCTTGTCCTGCAAGTATAAATTGAATATCAATATACTTTCTATGCGCTTCAAACAAAGCATCTTCTTTTGTATAGTATGTTTGGAGATTCGCCCATATCCCGTTTGGATATTCTAAACGACCATCAGGAATATCATTAAAATTTGTGTTTTTTATAATTTCTATAGCCTCAAGAATCCTTGGGGATTTATCTAATACAATATTTTTCATATTTTTATTTTATAACAAAAATACATATATATATTTCTTGACACGAAATTCCACTTTTGATAATCTTAGAGGTAGAAATTTCTACCCGTAGATTTTTCTACCTTTACATTATTACAAAATATTAAATACATGAATTTGACTTATTCTGTAATATAATATTAAAAGACTTATTATTTTTGGGAGAGGATATGAAGAAAAATATTTTTATATTAATGACTATTGTCTTTTCTGCAATATTGTTCCGATACTTGTTTTCAGCATTTGGGACACACATGATGCAGGTTAAGATGAAAGCATCAATGACCCCACCGGTTACGGTAGTAAAGGTTTGTAAGACATGTAAGAAAAAGTCTTATGAAATACCGGCTCGTGTAACTTCAAAATCTCAAATTCAAGTTAATGCCAGAATAAACGGCTATTTAACAAAAAGCTATTTTAAAGAAGGTGATTATGTAAAGGCTGGACAGGTTTTATTTGAAATCGAGCCTCAAGAATATCAAATTGCTGCTGAACGCGCCAGAGCCGATGTTCAAAGAGCAAGAGCCCAACAAATATATTATGACAAGCAGGCTGTTCGTTCTCAACAGTTGGTAAAACAGGATTATATTGCCCGTTCGGAATACGATAATGCGGTATCTCAAAGAGATTTATACAGAGCTTCTACCAACTATGCTGAAATGAACTACAGAGATGCTTTGAGAAATCTGTCTTATACAAAAGTAAAAGCACCTGTATCCGGCAGAGTCGGAATTATAACTGTTACCGTCGGAAACTACGTAACCATAAATTCAGGCGCTCTAACTACAATATACAGTACAAGACCAATGTATGTAACCTTCCCTCTTGATACAGAACAATTTTCAACTCTTACATCTATTGACGGAGGCTCAAATGTAAACAGAAAAGTAGAATATGTTTATAGTTCAGGAAACAAATATGCGCATTCCGGAGTGCAAGATTTCAGAGATAACAGAGTTGATGAATCTACAGGTACAATTACAATGCGTGCAACTTTTGCAAACGAAGATGACGGACTTATCCCCGGGGACTTTGGACGTATTATAATTTATTCAAATAATGATTTTGCAGTCCCTACAATCCCTTCAAAAGCTATACAAGAAAACCAAGAAGGTAAATATGTTTATGTCTTAGATGAAAAGAATCTGCCTAAACTGGTTTATATAAAAACTCTTGGGCAAGAAGGCGAGAATACATTAATAGATAGTGGATTAAAAATCGGTGACACCGTTATAACATCAGGCTTGCAAAAGGTTATTACAGGCATGCCAGTCAAAATTGTAGATGAAGAAGTTACCGACAAAACTCAAAAGAAACCAAATATATTTGTAAGATTTTTTAATAAAGTTAAAAGGATAGGGAGAAAATAGTGGCTGGAAATTTATTT
>USCK01000076.1 GCA_900553205.1 uncultured bacterium
TTATCCAATGTTCTTTCTTTTTTCTTCGCAATAAAAAAGAAAGAATATTTGGTGCGGGGATTGGGGTTGCATAAACCCCAATATATATCTATTTTTCATATAAATAACAAAATAAACATAATAACTTTGCAAAAAAGTTATTATCCTTTTAGTCTATCTGTCCAAAATCCAGTTTTAATAGAATTTTTACCAAATTTATTTTCTATCTTGTCTATACATTCTGCGAGTTTTTTATCTTTTTCAGACACAGAATCAAACAAAAACAACTGTTCTGAATCGCTATAAGAAAGATTATTCAACATTATACCCGTACTTCTGTACAACACATTTTGCGAATATATTTGTGGCAAGAGTTCATCAATAGCTTTTTTTACAGTCAATTCAAAATTAGTCGGTTGAATAAGGTCTTTGTACCTTGAACAAACATAAAAATCTTTTGTCCTAAGCATTACACCGACAGTCGAGCATTTCCCACCCCAACGGCGCAGTTTTACGCACCCTCGATGAATATGTTTTGCTATCTCTGACTTAATTATATTTATATCTGATGTAAACCCACCTATTGCTGAAGTCTTTTGGATTGATTTTGGAGGCTCTTTCTTTGATTCTACAGGAGAAATACAATTTCCTAACAACTCATATTTTAACTCTAACCCATTTTTTCCAAGTTCACTTTTAAGCCAAGCATCAGGTCTTGAAACAAAATCCCAAGCATTTAGTATTCCCCACCTCAAACAAAATTTATTTATCTGACGTCCGACACCCCAAACCTCAGAAATATCAGTTTTCTTCAATTCGTCTTTTATTCTAAATGCACCTATCGTATAAATTCCACCAGTATTTTTTGCCTTATCACTTGCAAGTTTAGATAGAGTTTTGGAATGGCTTATGCCGATTGAAACATCAATATCTGTTTGTTCCTTGATTGTTCTGCGTATCATTTTGCATATATTTGTATAATTCATTCCATAAAGTCTTCTCGTACCTGTCAAATCTATAAAGGCTTCATCTATAGAATAAATCTGAACATCAGGACTAAAGTTTTTCAAACAATCCATAACACGTTTTGAAAACCAATCATATCTATCGTGTTCAGCTTTTATATAAATCGCATTAGGATAATCTTTTTTTGCCATAAAATAAGGCATACCCATTTTTACTCCCATCTGCTTTGCTTCACGAGAACGAGAGATAACACACCCTTCATTGTTTGAAATAACACAAACAGGTTGACCTTTTAACTTAGGTTCAACTGCTTGCTCACAAGTTACAAAAAATGAATCACAATCAACTAACGCAATTATTCGTTTCATATTAATAGTTTATCATGCAGATTGGAGAGAATTAAGGTTTGTAAATTTTAAAAGCATGGTATAGTAAGGATTTGACAAATTTATAAAATAGTTGTATCCTGCCCACTTGCATTTGGGCATGCCTATTATTATAATATAAGTATTAGAGCATCCCAAGCCTCTTTTCTAATGCTAAAATAGGGATGCCTTTCTTGTATGGAGGTTTATTTAAAGTTTAGCAAGGACGCACTATCAGCAGAGGAACAACTTAATTTATTAATAAGTAGAGGGTTGCTTATTGAAGATTATCAATCAGCACTTGAAATAATTAAAAGAATCGGATATTATCACTTATCAGCATATATGCGCACATCATTCAAGATTATTTAACCGTATTCTTAGAATCAGACCTAAAAAACATAATGGTATAAGTGAATTTAATGATGCAACTACTAACAAATATTATTATATTGCAATCATTTTAGACTATTACCTAAAAACAATATTAAAAGATGATTCATTTGAAACACAAATCATTAATCTATTTAACAAATATCCTCAAATTAACAAAGCATTACTGGGATTTCCTAAAGACTGGAAAAATTTTTCAATAACTTATATTTTTCACAAAAAAATCAGACAGCCAAATTAATCAAAACCTATTACACTTTTAGTATCTTTTTTAAATATTGACCAGTATATGAATTTTCAACCATTGCAACCTCTTGAGGTGTTCCCTGAGCAACGATTTGTCCACCTGCATTTCCTCCATCCGGCCCTAAATCAATAATATTATCTGCAATTTTTATCAAATCCATATTATGTTCAATAACAAGAATCGTGTTTCCGTTATCAGCCAACTGATGAAGAATTTTAATCAATTTATCTAAATCTGCCCAATGTAAGCCTACAGAAGGTTCATCTAACAAATATAAAGTTCTACCTGTAGCACGTTTATTAAGTTCTGAAGCAAGTTTAATTCTTTGAGCCTCTCCACCTGATAAAGTTGTTGCACTTTGACCAAGTTTGATATAATCAAGACCTACATCATACAAAGTTTGAAGTTTGTTTCTAATTTGAGGCACACTATCAAAGAACTCTAACGCTTCTTTTACACTCATCTCTAACACATCATAAATTGATTTACCTTTGTATTTAACTTCTAATGTTTCACGATTATATCGTTTACCACCACAAACATCACATTTTACATAAACATCTGACAAGAAGTTCATCTCAATTTTAAGAAGCCCATCACCTTTACAAGCCTCACATCTGCCTCCTTTTACATTAAAACTAAATCTTCCTGCTTTATAACCTCGCATTTTTGATTCATTAGTTTTTGCAAAAAGTTCTCTTATAGGTGTAAATACATCTGTATAAGTCGCTGGGTTAGAACGAGGAGTTCTACCTATTGGAGATTGGTCTAT
Source organism: uncultured bacterium (assembly GCA_900553205.1). Taxonomy (GTDB): domain Bacteria; phylum Cyanobacteriota; class Vampirovibrionia; order Gastranaerophilales; family Gastranaerophilaceae; genus UMGS1585. The sequence continues at coordinate 2,723 of USCK01000076.1, forward strand.
CTCTATGATTTTGTCAATATGTTCAAACCCCAAAATATCATCAACACCTTGTGGTTTAGGTTTGTTACCTCTCAATTTATGAATAGCAAATTGGCATATAATATCACTCATCAAGGTTGACTTACCTGAACCTGAAACACCTGTCAAAACATTTATTTTACCCAAAGGTATATCTACATCAATATTTTTCAAATTATTCAGATGAGCATTCTTAACTCTTAAAAACTCGCCATTTCCTTCCCTTAATTTATCGGGTATAGGAATAAATCTTTCACCAGACAAGTATTTACCAGTCAAAGAGTCTTCTACAGACATAATATCTTCCATTGAACCTTGAGCAACAATTCTTCCACCTTTGCACCCGGCTTTTGGTCCAATATCTACGATATAATCAGCATTACGCATAGTGTCCTCATCATGCTCAACCACAATAAGAGTGTTGCCTAAATTCCGTAATCTTATTAAAGTTTTAATCAATCTATCATTATCTTTTTGATGTAAACCAATAGAAGGCTCATCTAAAACATAAAGAACACCTGACAATCCACTACCAATTTGTGTTGCTAATCTAATTCTTTGAGCTTCACCACCAGATAAAGTTCCTGCAGTTCTTGCCAGATTAAGATAACTCAAACCTACATCAATAAGGAATTTTAACCTTGCTCGGACTTCATCAAGAACTTGTTTTGCAATCTTCATTTGAAAATCATTCAAGGATAAATAAAGTTCAGAGATAAATTCATAAGCTTCATCTATCGGCATTGTACAAAATTCATGAATATTAACTTCTTTTGTTGTACCTTTTAGTCTTACTGCTAAAGGAAACGGTTTTAACCTAGCACCGTGACAAGCTTCGCAAGGTGTTGTAACCATATATTTTTGGATTTCTTCTCTCCAATATTCTCCACCAGCCTCGTTATATCTTTTCATCAAAAATGGTATAACACCACTAAATCTTTTATATTTTGTTTGATACCTATGAGAGCCAAATTTCTTTACTGTCAGCCTGATTATATTATCAGAACCATATAAAATAATATCTTGATGTTCTTTTGGCAAATCTTGAAACGGTGTATCAAGATTTATTCCACATTCTTCTGATACCGAAGAAAGGATATCTTTATAATAATCAGTTGTACTCTTACTCCAAGGATAAATAGCACCTTGATTAATAGATTTTGTTTTATCAGGAACAACCAAATCTGGAGAAATTTGATAATCTACCCCAATTCCTGAACATTTTTCACAAGCTCCATAAGGGTTATTAAAACTAAATATTCTAGGCGCAAGTTCTTCAAAACTAAGATTACAGTTTTCACAAGCAAGTTTTTCGCTGAATAAGATTTCTTCCTTGCCTACAACATCAACAACTGTAACACCTTCTGCTTTTTTAAGAGCAGTTTGCACACTATCTGCTAGTCTTGAACGTGCAGATTCTTTTACAACAACTCTATCAACTACAACATAAATATCGTGTTTTTTTGTTTTAGCGAGCTTTATTTCATCTTCATCTAGGTTATAAATTTCACCGTCTATTTTTACCCTTACAAACCCTTCTTGACGAAGTTCTTCAAAAATTGAAGAAAATTCACCCTTTTTGCCCCTCGCAATCGGTGCCATTATTTGGATTTTTGTACCTTCACCCAATTTGAGAATAGAAGCTACAATTTCATCTATTGTTTGAGGTTTGATTTCTGCACCACATTTTGGACAATATGGAGTTCCAACTCTTGCAAAAAGTAATCTTAAGTAATCATATATTTCAGTAACAGTACCAACTGTAGAACGAGGATTGTTACTTGTTGATTTTTGGTCAATAGATATTGCAGGTGTCAGCCCTTCAATATTATCAACATCAGGTTTATCCATTTGACCTAAAAACTGACGTGCATAAGTTGAAAGACTTTCTACATAGCGCCTTTGACCTTCTGCAAATATTGTATCAAACGCAAGCGAACTCTTGCCCGAACCTGAAACCCCTGTAAAAACAATAAGCTCGTTTTTAGGAATTTCTAAAGATACATTCTGAAGATTATGCTCTCTTGCTCCCTTAATTCTGATAGTGTCATTCATAATAAGATTATACTTCTTAAATTATTTAGGGCAAATAACGAGTCTTTAGTGTCAATGCTGATTATTATAAAAAACATCAAACTGACAGATTCCGTATCAAGTACGGAATGACTTGTTATAAGTTACTAAGAGCTAGGTTAATAAGTGACTAAGAAATAATTATCTTCTTAATAACTTAGTCACTTAATTCTTATTTACTTCTTAACTTATCTCTTATAACTTTATTTCCCATATCTTCTATGGCGATTATGGAATTCAAAAACAGCTTTTGCCAAAGTGTTTTTATCAAATTCAGGCCAAAATTCAGACATTACAAGAAACTCTGAATAAGCTATCTGCCATAATAAATAGTTAGAAACTCTCATTTCGCCACCTGTTCTGATTAACAAATCAGGGTCAGGCATGTTTGAGGTATATAATTCTTGAGAAAAGATATCTTCTGTAATATCATCAGGATTTAATTCACCTGATTTTACTTTTTGTGCAATTTTTTTAGTAGCCGTAAGAATCTCATCTCTTGCACCATAATTGAAAGCAATTTGAAGGTGAACACCAGTATTATTTTTTGTCACATCTATTGCGTGATAAAGAATCTCTTGAAGCTTTGGTGCAAGTTTTGTCAAATCACCTAAGAAAGAAATAACAACATTGTTTTCATCAAGTTCTTTTAATTCATTTTTTATAGTATGCCCTAATAAATTCATTAAGAAATCTACTTCTTCAGGCTTTCTATTCCAGTTCTCTGTTGAGAACGCATAAACAGTTAAATATTTTATTCCAAAATCGTTGCACGCATAAACGGTAGCTTTTAGAGAATCAACTCCTTTTTTGTGTCCAATTGCTGACGGCAAACCCTTATTTTTAGCCCAACGTCTGTTGCCGTCCATAATAATTGCAACATGTTGAAGATTAGTTTCTTTTACAAGATTAGCTATTTCGCTAGTGTTTGTTTGTTCTGAATAAATCGTTTCCATAAATCCCTCAGGTGAAATTATAACCCAAGAGATATATAGGGTCAAATATTTAAGTTAAACCTGCTTTGCCATAGATTGAATTGCGGATAACAATACATCATAGTCAAGATATTTGTATAAATTGCTTTCCTTTTTTAGAGGGTCTTTAACTCTTGTTATTTTTTCAAATACAGAATTATCAATTTTTTCAGGATTTTCTATTAGCTTAATCATATCTTTTTGAAGAGGAGTATATTTATTATTTGGTGATAATATCGAAATCTTCATGACCAAACCTTCAGGGTCAGGCATTTTAAATTGTACAAGTTTTCTGTCTGCATTTTCAAAATCTCTCTCCACAGTTGCTAAATCAGCTATACGCCCATAAGCAGAAGTCCCTTTATTATTAAAACCATGTCCTAGGGAAGTTATGATAACATCATGATCAGGAATTAAATCTGTGATTAAAGAACTCTCAAAGTATATTCCTTCTTGCCCTACCAAACCGTCTTTATATCCCTCAGAATTTCTATATACACCGATTACTGGTGATTCTTTTGACAAATCATACGTATGAGGTTGAATATTTGAGCCTTTGCCAAAAGTATTTTCTATTGATTCAGCAACCGTCGCTCCTTTTGTAACAGCGGGACGAGTATTTGGTAATTTATCCAAATGTTGTTTGAATAATTCACCTGTTTTTATAACATCTTTTTGTTCATAAGCTTGACGAACATCATCAGGTAGAGTTGTCATACCTTTTGGTAATCCAATTTTTGAACCTTTTGGTAAGCTATGTTCCAAATCAATATAATTTTTAACCACTTCAGTATGCTCAAGAGTGGAATGCAATTTCCTCAAAGCTTCAAGTCTTTCTTTTTTAGGTAATTGTGAAATTTCTTCTAATCTTTTTCCAACTTGAGGAGATTCAAATTCAAATCTATGGTTATGTAAATAGTTACTACATTCTTTTGTCAAAGAGTCAATTTGCTTACCTAAATCTTTGACATTTTTACCACCTTTGCCTTTTGTTGCGATATAGATACCTGCAGCTGCAAGAGCTGTTAAACCAGCACCAACGGCAACTTTTACCCCTGTACTAATTGAAGATTTTTCTTTCTGTTTAGTCTCCGGTTGTTTTGGTTGGATTGTTGTTTGTGTATTTATTGGAACATTTGGTTGTATAGATGTCATAATTCACCTCTATTATATTAAAACCTGTAAATCAAAGAATTTGCTACTTACTTTATGCTTGGTCTGTGATTTCCTGTGCACCTAAAGATTTGAACCCTTTATTTTCTACAGTTTTTGCAATAAATTTATCTACTTTAATTCCTGCGAGACCAACAGCAGCTGTAGTCAGACCACCAACAAGAGCTTGTAATGCTGTTCCTTTTACCAAGAATGATGCTGCAACACCAGCCCCTGCTGCACCTATCAATGTCACTACACCTTGAAAATTATCACTATATTCTTGAGCCTTTTGTTGTTTGATAAAACTATCTTTTTTCTCTGCAGGAATAGCATATTTCTTATCTTTATCAGAATGTTTCTTTGATACAACAATGTAATCGTTATTTGTTACCCCTACACCTAAATTTGCGCCATATACCATTACAGAACCTCCTATAATTTATGCTAATGCTCGTTGTTTTTGAGTTTGTGACCTTTGTACAGTTGAAACTTCCTCTACCGTACACCTTCGGGCTGAAAGTGAAACTAAAGAATTTTTCCCTGATACAGGGTTAAATACTTTTCTCATTAGTTCCCCATTTTCAGTTACATCATACCCGAGTCCTTCATATATAACTTTTATGGGTTTACCATTGATATCTACCGTTTTGTTTACTTTTTTGAAAGTTTCACAGTTTTGTAGGTACATATCAATCTTATTTAGTACTGATTTTGTAACTTCACTATCGTTTCTTTGAGAAACTTTAAATTTATATAATTCCTTCAGATACAAATCTCTTACACTATCTTCTTCCCTAAAAGCATTGTTAAAGACCCCTGCTGATTCCTTTGCAGATTTATGTGACAAACCTCTTTCTAATGGAGCAACACCATAAACTGTTTGTGCAAATTCTTCTTTTTGCTCAGCTTTATTTGCTTGAATTTTGCTTTCTTCAATTCCTTTTAGAATTTCTTGAGCTTCTTGTTTATTTTTTTAATCTTGTTCTAGTAGTTGTGTATAATATTCTTGTCTATCTTGTGCTGACCAGACTGCATCTTTTTCTCGAGGTTTCAAATTTGCATCTATTGTATCTGCTGTAATTTCTGTTTTTTGATTTAATTTTGATGAAACATTATCATAAACCTTTTTAGCTTCGTCTGTCATTTCCATTTTTACAGGTTCTGGTTTTACAACCTGCTCTGTAACCATTGTTTCTTGTTTAACTTGTGTTGTTCCTGTTGGTGTATGTGTATGTTCACCCATTTCTTGAGCGGCCTTTTTAGCTTTTCCACCTAAGAATTTTTGAACACCTTCGCCTAAATGACCGTTACGACCTAAAACGGCAAGAGTTATTAAAGCTACTCCTGTGGCTATCGCAGCTCCGATACCGACTTTTTCTTTTGTAGTTAAACCTGATGATAATTGGACTGTATCTTTTTCAGGAGTTTTGTCAACACCATTTGGATTAACTTGGTATTTTTGAGGCTTTGTTAAAATATCATTTTTTTGATACTGATTTGCAACTTGTGATAAATTTACATTATTTTCTATCGCCATAATAATTCCTGTTTTATTAATTCCCTTATTATTAATAAAACATTGAGTTACAAAAAATTGCCCCGTCCCGTCACATCATATCATATCATATCATATAGGGCATTATAACTC
>USCK01000077.1 GCA_900553205.1 uncultured bacterium
GAATAATACCGTCTTTAACATTTAATGTTAATTTACAAGTACCTTGTTGAGGTGCACAACAACCACAACCGTGTGTTAAACCTGAAATTTGAGTAATTTCTTTACATTTGGTCCATTGACCTTCTTGAGGAATTGGAGCTGGTGAACCTTTAACACCGCGTGCTACACAGCATTTTTCTTCAATTTCCTTCGTAAGTTGAATATGATCCATTTGACCTCCTTTATTGTCATTTTATGTACAATAGAACTATTCGTTAACTCTCCTGTGATAAAAGATTTTTAAAAATAACCAACATCACATGACTTAGTTTATATCAAACATGCTTTTTTTGTAATAATATTTTGTCATGCTTAATTTACTTTTTGTATTTTTAGGAGGAGCAATAGGCTCAGTACTAAGATATGAAATCTCAACTTGGTTTCATAATATATCAGCGACTTTTCTGACAAATGTACTCGGGTGTTTTTTGTTTGGAATTTTGACAATAATTCTCTTGAAAAAGAAAAAATATCTTCCAAAGAATTTACCTTCTGCGTTGATTACAGGTTTCTGTGGTGGCTTGACGACCTTCAGCACTTTTTCTTATGAGGTTAGTCGTTATGTTATTAATGCTCAATATGTTACGGCTTCATATTATATGTTTTTGAGCTTAATAGTTGGTATTTTTAGTGTATATGCAGGTATAGAATTAGGTCGAATAGTATTAAAACTCCATTTGGAGAACAAACGCGCAATTTTGCATAGAGAGTTTTTGGAAGGAAAATAAATGTTACTCGTATTACTTGGTGGTGGAATAGGTGCAGTTTTAAGATACTTAATATCAACATTTATTAATAAGAGCTTTATGCCTTGGGGTACTTTTACTGTAAATGTATTGGGGTGTTTTGTATTCGGTTTGTTGGTTTCTTTTTTAGCTAATTCTCAATATAAATTGCTTCTATTGACGGGCTTTTGTGGCGGGTTCACGACTTTTAGCACATTCGCAAGTGAATCTGCACATTTATTTACTGGAACTGGAAAAGATTTTTTACATGGCTTGGTTTATCTGACCTCAAGTGTTGTTTTGGGTGTCTTGGCAATATTTGTCGGACTAAAATTCATCAGCTTCTTCGCATAAGGTCTGACAGTTTTATTTCTTTATTCTTAGGCTCTTTTTTCTCTTTTGGCTTTGGCTCTGTTTTTGGCGTTTTGAATTGTGAAAGTCCGACACTCATTGGCGCAGCCTCTTTTATCATAAATATATCTTTTAGAAATGTTATAAACTCATTCATAATATTCTCCTATCCACATTTTTTATTAAAACGAGGTTTTTATTAATTTTCATTATCAATTATGTTATACTTTGGGAATAATAAATTAGGAGGTATGATTTGAATCCTTGCTATGAGGAAAGCGTAGATAAGAATTTTTCAAGAGCAGTAGAACTCTGTTCTAATAATTTTTCTCGAGATGAACTTTTTGCATTGTTGCAAAACGGTAACATGCCGGAAAAACAGTTTGCAGCACTTGAAATAGATACTGTTCAATCTCAGCAGGAAGCAGATATCTTGATTGATAATCTGACAGGTTGTGACGGTAAAATTCGAGAGGCTGTAGCTTTCAAACTCGGTGAAATCGTACATGATAATACGAATTTGTTTTTGAAATATCCCAAAATTTTTGCAGATGCAACGATAGATATAAATGCAAATATTTGCAGAATGGTAATAGATATTTTGGCAAACTTAAAAGATGAAAATTTCGCAGAAATTTACACAAGCAAAATGTATTCTTTTATGAATGATGCTTTCAAACAGTTGGACAGCTTTATTTTTAGAGATAAAAAATACACAATAAATAAGCAGTTGTTTAAACTTTATTGGTGTTTAGAAGGATTAAATGTATTCTTTGATTTTCTTGATGAAGAAAATCTTTATCCAGTCTTAAAAAGATGCTCGGAAATCACAGAATACACCATAAGAGAAAAAGTAGCTCTTGTTTTGTGTAATGATATCAAAACAAAAGAACTGCTAGAGCTTAAACAAAAACTAAAATCTGATGATAATTATTATGTGAGAAATTTATTCTAATAACAGTCTTTTATCGCTGCGATTACAACCTTTGCAGCTTCTCTGACTTTTACTGGGCTGAAGTCTATTTCTTTAGTTGAATCATTATCTTCTTTTTTTGTTTCATTACTTCCTAATAAAAATTTCATAAATGATTTGCTATACATAAATATCTCCTAGCTACTACTCATATTAAAAAAACTTTTTTCTTAATAAATTGCTATTTTTTGATATAATATTTACAATGGTTAATATGAGGATTTTATTATGAGAATAGTTAATCTTGATTTAGATGAAGATTTCTTAAAAAGGTTTTTTGATTTGACAGGTGATAAAGTGCCTGAAACAATCACGATAGTTTCATTAAAAAAACAAGTTCTCAATATTAGAGATAGATTTCGTTCAATTCTTGCAGATTCAAATGGTGCAAGTACAGAACAAGGCTCCTCAGCAGATGATGAACCTGCATTGACAATGACGAGAGGAAATAATGTCTTGTTGGTAGATAACTTGGGTGTTGTAACCTACCAAGTACAAATGATAATGTCTAGGTTAGGTTTTCAAATTACTTCAACAAAAGATGTTTATGGTGCACTATCTTTGTTTGAAGATAAAGAGTTTGATTTTATTCTAATGGATTTGTTAATTCCTACAGAACGTGAAGGTTTTATATTACTGGCTGAGTTACAAAGAATTGCTCGCAAAAAAGGTATAAATCCGATAATCGGGGTTATGTCAGTTGCAGGAAAGAAAGAATTAAAAGCTGAATCAATAGAAAAAGGTGCAGATTTCTATTTGGAAAAATCTCATAACTGGCAACAACGGTTAACCGATATTGTAACTGATTATATCGGAGAAGGTGATTTTGACCATGAAAACTAAGGGCTTATTTGATGTAATATCTCCAATTATGATTGGGCCTTCAAGTTCTCATACTGCAGGGGCAATAAGATTAGGCTTAATGGCTAGAACAATATATAATGCTCCGATAAAAAAAGTTCATTTTACTTTGTACAATTCTTTTGCACAAACGGGCAAAGGACATGGTACTGATAAAGGACTTTTGGCAGGGATAATGGGCTGTCATGTAGATGATGTAAGGACAAAAAATATCTTTGCTATAACAGATATTGATTATAAATACAGTTTTGCAGAGGATTTGAGCCGTCACCCGAATTCTGTTGATATAAAAATAAATGATGATATGACAATATCAGGCTGCTCAATAGGAGCAGGTGAAATCAGAATTACTGAGATAAACGGATTCTCTGTAAATTTGGCAGGACAATATCATACAATACTTTTGATGTACAAAGATAAACCTGGAATGATATCTACAGTGAGCAAATTTATCCAAGACAGAAATATAAATATTGCATCTCTGCATTGTGACAGAAACGAAAAAGGTGGGGTTGCTTCAATGTATTTGGCTCTAGATGCCGAGCCTCAAGAAGAAATAGTTGACGATATAAAAAATATTAGTGATGTTTATTTTGTGACAAAAGTTAGGAAATTAGACTAATGAAATTTATGACTTTTGAAGAATTGATAAAAGAAAGTTCTTCTAAAAATAAAAAGATATATGAACTTATACAAGAGCAAGAGGCTCAAGAGGCTGATGTAGAGGTCGAGGTAGTTCGTCAAAAGGTAAAACTAAATATTGATACGATGTGCTCTACTATAAAGACCGGCATGGTGTCACAAGAAAAAGCTATCAGTAATTGGTGTGGTGACGATTGTGTAAAACTCCAAAAAAGATATTCAAAACAAAACGCATTATTTGGCAAGTTGTTTGAAAAAATAATTACTTATTCACTTGCGACTATTGAAGAAAACCTGAGAATGGGTAAAATTGTTGCTTGTCCGACAGCAGGCTCTTGTGGAATTGTTCCCGCAGTTTTGGTTGCAGTATCAGAAGAATATAATATAACAGAAGATGAACAAATAAATGCTTTAATAACTGCTGGTGGCATAGGCGCAATTATTTCCAACAAGGTTCAACTCGCAGGTGCAGTTGCCGGGTGTCAAGCTGAGTGTGGAGTTGCTGCAGCTATGTGTGCAGGTGCGTTGACTCAAATGTTAGGTGGTAGTATTTCTGAAATTATTAATGCTGTTGCTCTTGCTATGAAAAATCTTTTGGGGCTTACTTGTGACCCTGTTTGTGGGTTAGTTGAAGTTCCTTGTATCAAAAGAAATCCGATACTAGCAATACATGCAGTTACATCTGCAGAACTGGCGCTTGCAGGCATAGAGAGCAAAATACCTTTAGATGAAGTTATTGATGCAGTAAGGCAAACAGGTCAGTTAATGTCACCTATGTTGAAGGAATCTTCTTTGGCTGGATTAGCTACTACAAAAACAGCATTAAAATTAAAAGAGAAAATATTTGAGTGATGAATATTCTTGGAATTTTACCGATAAGTATTGGCGGCAGGTTAACAACTTCAAGTATTTTAGACGGTTTTAGACAATTAGGACATACCGTTGTTGTGTATGATGAGCTAAAGGACAATTATAGTCTTGAAAATAACTATGATTTAATTGTTGGATACGATTTTTCGCCTGTTAAATTGAAGCGAGATTATAATTTGTCAATGAAATGCGTTGCTTATTTCTCTGATGAAATCCGTAATAGAACCTCCGGCCCATATTGGAAAGAGTTGTTAGAGGATTTAGATAGAGATGATGTTTATACTTTTTATTGGGATAGAGAACTTGTAAAACAAGAAAATTTCAAGAATTTGTTTTATCTTCCTCATTTTGTTAATACAGAAATTTATAAAAATAAAGATATTCCAATTGAAACAGATGTAATGTTTGCAGGTCGTCTTGATACTGATTACAGATTGGATATGGTAACAAGTTTAGCAGAAGCTTTGGGGGGATCCTTCAAGTGGTATGCTATAGAAAAACATTATCAAGATGCCTTGAGCAGAGCAAAAAATAAACAATTAATAGAAAAAATATATTCAGGGTTTATAGATAACGAAATTGATATGGCAGATGCTATAAACAAATCAAAAATCGTTATCAATATGAATTCTCAAGGTGTGTCATCACTAAATTACAGAACAATGCAAACGGTTGCTTGCAAAAGAATGTTGATAAGCGATAAACGACAAGAGTTAGATTTGTTTGATAATAAAATTCCGACTTATGAAAATAAAGAGGTTTTGAAAGAAAAAATTTTGTTTTATTTGAACAATGAGCAAGAATATAACAGGATTACAGAGTATTGTGAAATGATTTGTCGAGAAAAATATTCGTCAAGGCAGGGTGTAAAATACATTTTAGATAAGATAAAAGCGTAGGTTAATCATAATATCTAAAAAGTCGTACCCATAGACAAATAATTTTTATGTTATAGAATTGTATTGTTACGATAAGAGGACTTATAATAATATGATGGATCAAATTGTAAAAGTTGTTTGGGATTTAAACGATAATACTGAAAACAGATACCAATTAGTATATGAAATTGCAGAATTGGCAAAAAAATTGGTTGATGAAACCCAAATGAAAAAGAACCGTGAAGATTTCGGATACGAAGAGTTCACAGAACCTTCTTATAAGAAAGAAAATCCGGTAGAACACGCTATCATGGTTAAAGCTGCAGAAGCTGACGATGATAGACTTGTTGGTTAGAATATTTTTAGATTAATAGGGCAGTATAATTCTGCCCTATTTCTATGTGTTTTGTGTAGGAGTATTGTTATGGAAAAAACTATTGATTTTATTACGAAAAAAATTAAAGATTTTAAGCCTGAAATTGGTATTGTCTTAGGTTCAGGGCTTGGAGATTTGGCTGATGAGTATAATGAAATAACAATACCGTATTCAGAGATTCCTGGTTTTCCTGTATCTACTGTTCAAGGTCATAAAGGACAACTTGTATTTGCAACAATCAATGGTAAAAAGGTTATGATGATGCAAGGACGTTTTCATTTTTATGAAGGTCATTCAATGGAAACAGTTACATATCCTATCAAGGTTATGAAAAAACTGGGTATCAAAACCGTAATTTTGACTAACGCTGCGGGTGGTGTAAATGTTTATTTCAAACCTTCAGATTTGATGCTTATAACTGACCATATCAATTTTATGGGAACAAACCCGTTAATTGGACCAAATGACGATACTTTGGGTACAAGATTTCCTGATATGAGTGAAGTTTATACAAAATCATTAAAAGAAAAAGCAAGAGCTTGTGCAAAAAAACTCGGTATAGACCTTCAAGAAGGTGTTTATATGGCTTTAACAGGACCTACTTATGAAACACCTGCCGAAGTTAAAATGGTTAGATTTATGGGTGCAGATGCTGTTGGTATGTCAACAGTTCCTGAAGCTATTGTTGCAAGCTATTGCAAAATGAATGTACTTGGTTTGAGTTGTATTTGTAACTCTGCAGCAGGTATAAGTACTGTAGGTTTATCTCATAAAGAGGTTTTGGAAGCTGCTGAGGCTGCAAAATCAAAATTTAAAAGCCTTGTTTTGGAAGTTATTAAAGATATTTAGGAGAAGATATGCTTAAAGGGCCGTTTTTAGATAGAAATTGGATGGGGCAAAATTCAGATTATGAATCATCAGATATTGTTATGATGGGAATGCCATTTGACGGAACTGTTTCATACCGTTCAGGCTCTAGATTTGCTCCTGAACAAATCCGACTTGCAAGTTGGGGGCTTGAAGAATATTCTCCTACTTTTGATAAACATTTAGAGGACTGCAACTTTCATGATGTAGGTGATTTAGAGTTTCCTTTAGGAAATACTAAGAAATCACTGGAAATGATAGCTGACAATGTTCGTCAGATATATAAAGATGGCAAAAGAGTCTTTGGTATTGGTGGTGAACATTTAGTTACATATCCTGAAATTATTGCAGTGTCAGAATTTTATAAAGATTTAGCAATAATTCATTTTGATGCTCATACAGATTTGAGAACTGAGTATTTAGGCGAAGAATTATCTCATTCTGCAGTGATTAGGTTATCTACAAAATTTGTTAAACCTGAAAATATAAAACAAATTGGCATACGTTCAGGCATGAAGGAAGAATTTGAGTTTATGAAAAAACATAATACTTTGTGTTCTTCGTATTCTGACTTGGATAAACTAAAAGGTAAACCTGTTTTTGTTACGGTTGATTTAGATGTTTTGGATACATCTATAATGCCTGGTACAGGCACTCCGGAAGTCGGAGGACTGACATTTGATGAGTTGTTGGGTTGGTTTAAATATTTGAAAAAATTTAATATTGTGGGTGCTGATGTTGTTGAACTTGCTCCTGATTATGATTCTTCGGGTGCTTCTACTGCAGTTGCAACAAAAGTTATTAGAGAACTTTTAATGGTTATGTAGGGGTTATGATGTCAGATTTACAAGATAGAGTAAAGTTTTTAAGAGATGAAATTAATAAACACAATTACAACTATTATGTACTTGATAATCCTACAATAAGTGACTTTGAATATGATAATTTGTTTTCTGAATTAAAAGAGATTGAGGCTAAAAATCCAACTTTAGTTTCGCCTGATAGTCCAACTCATAGAGTTGGAACAATAAGTACAAAATTTGAAGAATATAAACATGAATATCGTTTGTATAGCTTGGATAATACTTATAACGCAGATGAACTCGAAAAATGGTATGAGCGAGTAACAAAGGAGTGTGGAAGCGAACAAGAGCTTGTTTGTGAGTTGAAAATTGATGGACTTGCAATAGCTTTGTCTTATAGAAATGGGCTTTTTACAACAGGTGTGACCAGAGGTAACGGTATTGTCGGTGAAAATATTACGCAGAATTTAAAAACTGTAAAAGCAATTCCACTAAAACTTTTTGAAGATGTTGATATTGATGTTAGGGGTGAAATTTATATGCCTAAAACATCATTTGAAAAATTGAACAAAGAAAGTTTAGCTAATGGAGAAAAGGTGTTTGCTAACCCTCGAAATGCGGCTGCAGGTTCTCTAAGACAATTAGATAGTACAATTACTGCAAAACGTGATTTGTCGATGTTTACTTATACGGTAATATTACCTAAAGGTAGAGATGATATCAAAACTCATTGGGATAGTATTCAATATATAAAGAAACTCGGGTTTAAAACAAATCCAAATATAAGATTAGTAAAAGATATTCAAGGTGCAATAGATTTTTGCAAGGAATGGGATACAAAGCGCTTTGACTTGAATTATGCAACAGACGGCGTGGTTATAAAGGTTAATAATCTGGCATGTCAAAATGAAATGGGATATACGGCAAGAGCTCCCAAATGGGCTACTGCGTTTAAATTTCCACCGGAAGAAATTTCAACGAAATTGCTGGATATACATTTAGGAGTAGGTAAAACAGGTGCCGTTACTCCTGTCGCAATATTAGAACCCGTAAATTTGGCAGGCAGTGTTGTT